>JBHIDG010000141.1:0-8087 GCA_046760025.1 Woeseia sp.
TCAACGCGTCTTCGTTGGCATCGAACAACGGCGAGTGGTTGGCCGGTGCTTCATCGGCGCTCAGGCCGTCCGGCCGCACACCCAGCATCAGGTAGAGGCCGGGAATCCTCGCCTGAAAGTGCGCAAAGTCCTCGGCGCCCGTTATCAGCGGATGCTCGATCACCCGCGCGTCCCCGGCAGCCGCCCTGAGAGTCGGCATCATGCGATCCAGCAGCGCCGGGTCGTTTCGCGTCACGGGCCCGTAAGGATGAATAGTGAGTGTTGCCGTCGCTCCTGCAGTTTCGGCGACCAGATTCACCGTGCGGCGCAGCTTTGCGATCAGACTTTCCCGTTCACCCGCGTCGAAAGTCCGGATTGTGCCGGTCATTTCCACCTCGTCGGGGATGATGTTGTGGCGTACGCCACCGTGAATGCTGCCGATCGTTATGACGGCAGGCCCCCTGGTGATATCGAGCTGACGGGACGGTATCGCCTGGATGGCTGTCATGATCTGTCCGGCCGTAAAGATCGGATCCACGCCGCGCCATGGCGATGAACCATGCGTCTGGCGCCCGCGCACCACGATCTCGAACGAGTCTGCAGCGGCCAGAAAGCTCCCGGAGCGATAGTTGATCGTTCCCGCCCTCGCCGGCCAGGCGTGCAGGCCAAAAATCGCTTCCGGGGCATCCGGCCCGTCCAATACGCCTTCGGCGATCATCAGTTTCGCGCCGCCTTCCTCGCCGGCCGGCGGGCCTTCCTCGGCCGGCTGAAAGAAAAACACTATCGTGCCGGCAATCTCGTCCCGGTTGCTGGCCAGAACTTCGGCCGCGCCCATCAGCATGGCAACATGGGTGTCATGGCCGCAGGCGTGCATTACGCTGACCTCCTTGCCGTTGTAATCGGCCTTGACTGTGGACGCAAAAGGGAGCCCTGTTTGCTCTTCGACGGGCAGGGCGTCCATATCGGCGCGTAATGCAATCGTCGGACCGGGCCTGCCGCCTTTCAGCGTCCCGACGACGCCCGTGTGTGCGATGCCGGTTCGTATGTCGTCCAGCCCCAGCGCACGGAGGTGTTCAGTTACCTTTCTGGCCGTATCGAACTCACGGTTACCGAGCTCGGGGTGCTGGTGGATGTCACGGCGCCAGGCAATGACTCTGGGCTCGACGAACGCGAAGGCCTCGTCCAGGCCATGACCCGATTCCTCGCCGTGAACCGGGAACGCAAACAAAAGGCAAGCGCCAGCGCAAAAACGAATATTCATATTCCGGTGTCTCCAGACCGTTTCCTAACGACCATGAAATGAATGACCAGGGTTGCGGCCAGGCCAACGCCGCAAATCGCCGCCGTTAACAGGAAGAAATATCGATAGCCGGCGACTCCAGGGTAACTGTCCAGAAGCATGCCGCCCAACAGCGGCATGAAGATATCAGGCGTAAACGCAATTGCTGAAATAACGCCGGCAGCCGTACCGGTAACCGCCAGCGGCACACCGCCTTCCTCCAGCAGCGCAAAGTAAATTCCGCGCATGCCGTATACGGCAAGAGAGGAAACAATGAGAGACGAGACCATTATGGGCACAAATGCCGATTCGCCCGGTGTCGAAGCCACTACAACATAACTCGCTATCAGGATGACAAACGTCCAGGCAATGGATCTTGCGATACCCAGTCTGTCAGCGATGAAGCCGGCAACCAGCGGCGCAAAAAACTTCACCCACATTTTTCCTATGCTGATGGTCGCTCCAATCGTGACGCTCAACGCGAATATGTCTGTCGCCAGGGGTGTATACCGAAACAGGCCCCAATACGCGCAATACCCCGTGAGAATCACCGTGGCAATGAGCCAGACGACCGGCAGCTTCAGCACCTGGATGACCTCTTTCAGACCCACCTTTTTTTCGTCGTCGGCATCGATGCCGCGGTCGATCGTGTCCTCCAATACGAACCAGGCCACGATGCCGAGAAACAGGAAGGTGGCCGAGTATTGAATGACAACCATGGAAAGAGCGACCTCGCCACTTCCGAGCGCCGCAAATATCGCCAGAAAAGCCATTGCAGGCAGCACTTCTCCCAATCCGCGGCCTGCCTCGAGGATGCCGAATGCACGTCCCTGCTCCTCGGGCGGCGCCCAGTTTCGGGTTACGCGAATCATTGCCCCCCAGAACAGGAACGTAATGCTGATGCCCCAGAAACCGTGTATAGCGAGGCTGACCTCATAGCCGGGAAGGGTCGAGAACAAGAGACCTGCCGCCCCGGTCGATAACAGAGAGATCGTGATCAGCTTCCTCGGCGATACCCGGTCCGCCAGCCAGCCGCCCGGGAAATACGAGATCATTGCGGTGATGCCGAACGCGCTCATCAGCGACCCGACTTCGGTGTTGGTGAGGTCCAGCGCCTGAGCCAACGGTATGTAGTAGACCTCCTGCAGGAACGGCAACATGAAAATAATGCCGCCCGAGAAACTCAGGACGATCATGATCAGCCAGTGCCGGACGGCGGTCGTCGTTATTGTCGCCACTCTTTTGGGACCGAAAATTTGTTCGACGCGCTGATGCTCAAACTATCATTTTTTCGGCGCGGTGTACTCGGTACCGAACATCTCGCCGAAAAAGTCGTGTTCATTCCAGCGCGGGCGATCCTCGGCATTGGCGACGCCAAGACCGATGTAATAGTTCATTTCGGCCAGCTTTGCCGCCGACCGGCGATCGAACCTGAGATGCGAGTCATCGCTCGGGCTATGGTAGTGAGTGTCCATAAATGCCTGGAACTCATGCTCGCCGCTTACATTTTGTTCATTCGTCTTGAAGCCGGTGGCAAGGAAAATCGACGGCACGCCGCGTCGCACAAATGAAAACTGATCGCTGCGTGTGAATAATCCACGCTCGGGAAACGGGTCGGGACTCAACTCGATACCGGCGTGCTCTGCAGAACGCGTGACGATACCGAGCAGTGTCGAATGCCGGGCGCCGAACGCGATGACATCCTGCAATCGCCACAGGAACATGGCCATATCCATGTTGACGTTTGCCACGATGTTTTCTGCAGGTACCGGTGGATTGGCGGCAAAGTAGTCCGAGCCGAGCAGACCTTTCTCTTCAGCGGTTACGGCCAGGAAAAGGATTGAGCGTCTCGGCGCTTCTGCGGCCGTCACCAGTGCGCGCGCGACTTCGAGCATCACGCCGATCCCGGAGGCATTGTCGTAGAAACCGTTGTTGATAAGGTCACCGTCTCCATCGGCGTCGAGACCGACGCCGTCCAGATGTGCCGAGAAGACGACATACTCGCTTTTTATTTCGGGATCGCTGCCCGGCAGGACACCAGCGACGTTCGAGCTGAACAGCGTTCGATGGGTCATTCGTTGCGTGATCGTCGCGGTGATACCGAGATCCGTAGCCTCGTAGTCGTTTTCCTCGATCATGGCACGGACGTGTTCGAAGGAAATCGGACTGTCGGCGAACAGTAATTCCGCGCCTCTCTGAGGGAGGAATGCCCGCACCTGCAATCCGGCGAAGGTCTCTTGCGCCAGTCCGTTCTCGTCGGTCCACCAGAACCTCTCGCGCTTCGTACCGCGTAGCGCAGCAGCATCCGATGCAATCGGCTTGTGCTGGAATACGATTTGACCGACAGCGCCGCGATTCTCCAGCTCCTTAAACTTGTGCGATCGCCCGCTTGCGTAAAACGCCCGCTTCTCGCTGCCCAGGGCAGCCGGCGCGCCCCTGACCGTAACCGCGATTTTGCCGTTCAGATCGACTCCTTGGAAATCGTCTTGCTCTATCGACGGCGCGTTCACGCCATAACCGACAAAGACCAGCGGTGCGGTGATTGACACAGATTTTTCGCCCAGGGTCGCCGTCGTCGAATAGTCCTCGAATGTTTCCAGCACCCTGGTATCATCACCCGCCGAGATGCTCATGGCGCGGCTTCCCTCGATCACCCTCGATGCCCTGAACGGCACTTCCTGGTAATAGCCATCGTCTCCTGCCGGCCGGAGTCCCAGCAGCTTGAACTGCGTCGCAACGTAGCGAGCTGCGAGATCGTAGCCGCGCGATCCGGCCTCCCGTCCCTCGTAAAGATCATCGGCTAGCAGCGTGACGTGGGCGTGGATTCTGTCACCGTCGAACTGCGGGCCCGCCGCCGCAGCGCCCCCGGATACGCTGTCTGACTCCGTGCAGGCAGCCAGGCAGAAAGACCATATGAAACAGAGTGTTTTCCCGCTTGCCTTTTTCATGTCGCTCGAAGGGTAGTTTTCGTTCATCTTACATAGCACTTTCTCGACCAGCCCGGGTCGTCGGCAATAGGCTGTCACGCGTCGGCCTGTAACGGCATCATGACAGAAAATGCACCCCGGCTTATGATTGGATCTCTGAAGCGTTGCAGCGGAGAGTCACCATGCGTTTTTCTGGCATCACGGGTTCTCTGTCAGGTATGGCTTTGCTATCGCTGTTGCTCGGCGCTTGCGGCGGCGCCCCGACGAGTGGATTCATACCGCCGCCGCTACCGCCACCACCACCACCTGGGGTGCTGACGACGGACGTGCAGCGCGTGTTTGGCCAGATCTCGTTTGCATCGCCGGTCGCATTGATGCAGGCTCCGGGAGACAACAGCAGGTGGTTCGCCGTTGAGCAGGCAGGCATGATTCGCGTCTTCGCGAATGACCCGAACGTGTCGACCAGTTCCGTTTTCGTCGATATCAGGGGCCGGGTAGATTCCAATTTCGGGGAGTCAGGCCTCCTCGGCATGGCATTTCACCCTGATTTCGCGAACAACGACCAGATTTTCCTGTCCTACACGAGTACCGGGGTACCGCTTGTATCGGTCATTTCGCGTTTTACCGTCGATACCGCGACCGGCACGCTGGACGCCACGTCGGAACAACCGATTCTCACGGTGCCGCAGGAAGCCGGCAATCACAACGGCGGCAATATCGTCTTCGGACCTGATGGTTTTCTCTACATCGGTTTCGGCGATGGCGGCGGCGCCGGTGATCCGAACGAACGTGCGCAGGACACCAACTACATCCTTGGCAGCATGGTCCGACTCGACGTCGACGGCGGAATACCGTATGCAATTCCACCTACGAATCCTTTCTCCTCGAATACGAACTGCGTTGGCGGAACGGGCACGATGCCATGTCCGGAGATCTATGCCTGGGGCTTTCGGAATCCGTGGCGGTTCAGCTTCGACAGCGTGACGGGAGAACTCTGGGTTGCCGATGTCGGGCAGAACAGCTGGGAGGAAGTCAACCGGGTCGATGCGGGGATGAACTACGGCTGGGACGAGCGCGAGGGCGCACACTGCTTCGAGCCGCCGTCCGCTTGTTCCACAATGAATGTCGACCCCATAACCGAGTACGACCACAGCGTCGGAAACTCGGTGACCGGAGGATATGTATATCGCGGCGGCGCCATTCCCGACCTGGTGGGCAATTACGTGTTCGGTGACTTCGGAACCGGCCGTATCTGGGCAGTGGCAGCAACGGCTACGCAGGGCACAACACCCACCGAGATCGATGATACGGCACTCAGTATCTCCGCATTCGCGCGAGGCGCCGACGGAGAGTTATACGCGTTGGATTACGGCGGAGGAGGAATCTGGCAGATTATCAGTGCGCCGTAGCGAGCCATACTGTTGCAATCGGTGCCAGGCTTGTTTTCTCATGCAGCCGTCGTGGAGAGACAAATCCGGCACCGCTTTTTTCTATAGAATGCGCTGGCTGAACGGATGGAGCCGCCATTGTGAGCCAGAAATCAGACATTGAAATCGCACGGGCGGCGAAACTGCTGCCGATCAGGGAGATCGGAAAAAAACTGGGGATTGCCGAACAATCCGTCATTCCGTGGGGTCACGACAAGGCCAAGATCGAGTTCGATTCGATCGGCGCATCGGCACCGAATGCCGACGGCAAGCTGATCCTCGTTACGGCGGTTTCGCCGACGCCGGCAGGCGAGGGCAAGACAACGACAACGGTCGGCCTCGGCGATGCGATGAATCATATCGGCAGCAGTGCCGTCATTTGTCTGCGCGAACCGAGCCTCGGCCCGTGTTTCGGCATGAAGGGCGGTGCGGCCGGCGGCGGTTACGCCCAGGTCGTGCCGATGACCGACATCAATCTCCACTTCACGGGTGATTTTCACGCGATCGGCGCCGCCCACAATCTGCTGGCGGCCCTGATCGACAACCACATTCACTGGGACAACGAGCTGGGCCTGGACCCGCGCCGAATAACCTGGCGCCGCGTAGTCGACATGAACGACCGCGCGCTTCGACATGTAACGGTCGGTCTGGGCGGCACTATCCACGGGGTACCACGGGAGACCGGTTACGACATTACGGTCGCATCCGAGATAATGGCGATCTTTTGCCTGGCGGCCGACCTCGCCGATCTCGAGCGTCGCCTCGGCAACATCGTCGTCGGATATACGCGTGACCTGACTCCTGTCACAGTCAGGGAGCTCAATGCCCAGGGCGCCATGACCGCGCTTCTGCGGGACGCACTCATGCCGAATCTCGTTCAGACGATGGAAAACAATCCGGCGCTTGTGCATGGCGGGCCATTTGCCAACATCGCACATGGGTGCAATTCGGTGGTCGCGACAAGAACCGCACTGAAATTTGGCGACTACGTCATTACCGAAGCAGGCTTCGGTGCGGACCTCGGCGCAGAGAAATTTTTCGACATCAAGTGCCGCAAGGCCGGCCTGCTCCCAAGAGCCGTAGTATTGGTCGCGACGATCAAGGCACTGAAAATGCACGGTGGCATCCCCAGGGACAAGCTGGCGGAAAAAAATACGGAGGCGCTGCAGGAAGGCTGCATCAATCTCGGCCAGCACATGCGGAACCTCGGGCAGTTTGGCGTTCCCGCGGCGGTCGCCATCAACCGGTTCAGCTCCGATTCCGAGGCCGAGCTCCAGATCGTCAAGGATTACTGCCGTGGCTTCGGGGTCGAGGCAATCGAATGCCGGCACTGGGCGGAGGGCGGCAGGGGTACGATGGAACTGGCCGAGCACGTCATACACCTGGCGGACTCGGAGCATGCCCAGTTCCGGCTTCTCTACGACGATGACCTGAGCTTATGGGAGAAGACCCGCCATATCGCCAGAACGATTTATGGCGCCGAAGACATCATCGCCGACAAGAAAGTCCGCGATCAGTTCTCGCAGTTCGAAGAGGGCGGTTACGGGAAGTATCCCGTCTGCATGGCCAAAACGCAGTACAGTTTTTCGACGGACCCGAATCTGCTCGGGGCACCCAAAGGACATGTCGTGCCGATTCGCGAGATTCGACTGGCGGCCGGCGCCGAATTCATTGTGGTCGTCTGCGGCTCGATCATGACCATGCCTGGCCTGCCGAGGAAACCTGCGGCAAACGATATTCACGTCAATTCAGACGGTAAGATCGAGGGACTTATCTAGGGTCGGGATGCGATCCGGCAATACGAATTGCGTTCGAGCAAGCGGCATGCCGAGCCTTTCTTCGGAATAGTATTGATTGATAATCGATGGCTGCGTCGCAGTCAGGTCCGGATTATCGCGCTTGAAAGATATCCAATCGCTTGTCTTAGCTGAGGACAGCCGTTCGGCGATCAGAATTAGAAAGAATCTGGTTATTGTTTCATGGTATTTCGCTTCGAGGCCGAGTTTGCGTGTCAGGCGCCGCAACGCCGCGCAGAACTTGTCGATTGCTTCTTCAAAGTCATATTGCTGCAGGTATAACCAACCGACATAGACATGGGCCCCATGGTCGAAGCTCCCGGGATCGATCGAGCCGCTCTCGAACGCGTCGATGCTCACTGCAGCGTGAGGATTCATGCCTCCTGCTCCTGTAGTTTATGGCTGTCGGCAGCCGTCAGCCTGCAGCCATAGACTTCCTTGAGCCCGGCGATCACCTTGACGGTCTCATCGGAGAAGGGCGCCTTGCCTTCGAAACTATGCAGCACGATGCCTTCCAACAGGTCTCCGAGCGACAGCTCGCAGTACTCGGCCAGGCCTTTGAGGACCTTCAGCAGGGATTTCTCGATGCGGACGCCCGTCTGCGTCCTTTGGATCAACCTTCTCGGCATAACGGCACCCTGTTTGTCGATAACCATTACCATGGTAATAAAATAACACT
>JBHIDG010000142.1:0-8085 GCA_046760025.1 Woeseia sp.
CGTCACAAGCACCCAGTGGATTCGATCGGCCTCCAGCGCAAAGGTGTTCGTTGTCGTCTCGACCATGAGCCGGATCACCCGTCCGGATCGACTGCGCTCCTCCACGCGGAGATCCTTCAGGGCGCCGACCGCGTCTTCGCTCACCCCGAGTTCCCGCGGAATTGTCACACGCATTATCTCTCCCAGTTCCCTGCCCGTGTATGAGTACCGCCATCGAAAATAACGATTGCTTCGGCAAAACGATCGATCGTCGCCACGCCCGCGATCGCCGGCGGGGCAAGGCGCTTGCCTAGGGAAAGACCATCGTGATGCCTCACGCCCCGGAACACCGCGAAGAATATCAAGACTATGATCGCAACAAACATCCATCCCAACGACGATCGTGCGTGATAAAGGAAACACAATAAGAATGTCTGGACAAAGAGGAGCCCGATGGCTAAGAGTGAAGGTCGGGCTTGTCTGAAGACAAACAGGAGGATATGCAGAACCGGCACGAGCGCTAGGACGTCAAAGATGCGCGTTTCGAATAGTGCCACGTGATCAGCCTTATCTGCTACCGCTCCCACTGAAAGGAAACTTCTTTCGCTTGCAAGGGGCAATACGGGCAAATAGGTCCAAATTGCGACAAGTGCCAACGGCAGAAGCGCCAGGGCGCGTGTTTCATGCTTATAAGAGAAAATGTAGACCGCACACGATATTCCGAGGAGCACGAAAAAGAACAAATAAAGACTGCGTTCCTTGTACCCAAAAAACTTAAATGCCGCGATGACGTAATCGGCCATCCCCCTGTCATCGGCCGCCCAAAAATATACCTTATCTTCTGGTGAGATCTTCGCAGCCCTCCCAGCCGCGATTAGCGCATTCAGCGGCGCCGTTTCATTCTGGAACCGATGTGCGATCGTGGTTCTGGACGTGTAATCATGCGGCAATCCATGAACGGTTACCGCCAACGCAACTGGGATCGCATGGAAGCGGATTCTGTTCGACGCGCCTTGGTCGAGACCCAGTGCCCATCCTTTCACGAAGATCGATAGAAATATGATGAGTGCTAAGGCAATTAGGATCGGATTGGGATGTCGTAACGGCTTTGCCATAGCCTTGACGATACGACGCCCAAGTTCTTCGTCAACGCCCACCACAGTTTCTCCCTGTAAACCGATAATCGGGGTAATCCGCCCCGTCAGGCCTCGGGGATAGCCTTAATTCTGATTGGGTTCGACCCACACCCGTCCAAGCCGTCTCGTGCAGCCCGTGAAAAACACGATATCAGATGAAAATGATCAGCTCCGGCCTTCCAAAGCGTCTCGCCCCCGTCTGCTCCAGTTGACGTTCGAGATCCGAGTAGCTTAAGGGCACAGATATTTCTGGTTTGGTTCAGTAATTGCGGAAGGAGAAATTAATCGCTCCCTCTGTTCGCGCCGAGAAGAAGGCCTCTGACGCGCCGAATCTGCCTATCCAGGATCAGGAATGCAGGACTACCGGCGATGTAGTATCGATCGCCGGACGAATGGATCTGCCCCCACGCAACCAGGCGCTCGAGCCTCCTGCTCAATATGGCATCGAGATTATAGAACCGCTTCAAGCTAGCGGCCGGGAGAGCACCGTCGGGAGAATGCAGGACCTCTCGACAAATGCGGATCCTAAGCGAGGTGAACGTCAAGTTGATTGCCGTGAAATAGCAGTATCCCAACGCTCCGTACGAGACACTGTTGAACAACCCGAACGCGATCAGTTCAACTCCGCCAGCGCCTTGCCGGCTGGCAAGCCACCCCGTAATTGTGACGACGGCAACCAAGCCGACTAGGAAGGCGACGATTATCGGACCTAGATGAGCTCCAAATACACGCAATCGCGTCATTGAAATGTGGAGAAGGACGTTTAAAAGCGTCGCGAACACGGGAGCCAACATCAGAAAAATATCACCCTGTTCACGCACGTTAGCCACCGTCCCGGATCCCGTATATTTGCGTCACCAATTTTGAGATGGAACCGACAAGACGTCCCCTACTCGTTAACATCCAGTGATCGCCAACCGCCTGTACTAGGCCATTCGCCACGGCTGCCTTCAACCTCGATTCGATGATGTCTTCTTGAAACAATCCTTGAATCTCGTTAATTGAGCATCCCGCGCGGCCCGCCTTGGCTATCGTCCGAACAATCAAGAACGACGGACTATCGTGCTCGATCAAAGAATAGAAAGAAACGTAGCTAAGTGAGAGCGGTAAGTAAAACAACGTAAAATGGCCCCACTCGATTGCGCTCGAAGGCGCGTAGCCGGATACCGGTGGCACGTATGAGAACAGAATGCAAGCGACATATACGAGGCCGAAATTGCCGAGTAGCGCTGATGTATGGTAGGATGGCAATCGAAGGCGCCACCATCCGAAGTGAATCAAGAGAGCAATCGTGAACGCACCACTGGAAAACAGCAACAATTTCATCAGAGGAGGCTCAACCAGCTTCGGGACATGGGTGCGACTTGCTGTTACGGGAGCGATTCTAGCTTATCTCGCCCTAAAGGTAGATTGGGCAGGTTTGCTCGGACACCTCAGGAACGTCTCGCTTCCTTATTTCGGGCTCGCTTTCTTCGTAATGGGGCTACCGATCGTTCTTACATCGCTTCGCTGGCAGCTGCTACTGCGCGTGCAGGAGGTGTTGATCCCCATCCGAAGGGCCATTTCCTTCGATGTTGTCGGGTTGTTCTTCAACGCGTTTCTTCCTGGATCGACCGGGGGCGATACTGCGCGAGTGTACTATGCCATCAAGTCGGCTCCGAACCACAAGACCGGCATTGTGGTATCGATCTTAATGGATCGGGGCATCGGGCTCTCCGTGCTGCTAGCCTACGGAATACTAGCATTCGCCCTTCAGCCTGAATTGGGTGAACGATCGGAGCTGCTTAGCACGGCAAAGATACTTTTACCCATCGCGCTCGCAACGGGGCTATCAGCCGTAGTGATCGTCGCAGTCTATCCGACGGGAAAAATCCCACAATTTGCGAAAGACTGGATGCGGAAACTGCCGTTATTACGGGTCATCAAGAACGCTGTGACCAGCGTGAGAAATCACAGACACGCCCCGATGCTGGTGCTCGCCGCAATCGGAATTAGTGCAATCTCGTACCTTTGCAATTTTTTCTCCGGTTTCATTCTGGCAAAGGCATTGAATGTGGACTCATCCTATCTGCAAGTGGTCGTGATTCTTACAATCACGTATACCGTTATAAGCGTGCCAGTCAGCCTGAGTGGCCATGGAGTGCGGGAGCTAACCCTAATACTGCTGTTTGGTGCAATGGGCGTCGGCGAAACGCAGGTGAAGGAACTCGCGATCGCCTACTCGGTACTGCTCTATGGGATCCAGCTTTGTTGGAGCCTTTTGGGAGGCATCTATTACATATCGTGGCGGCCGGAACGTCCCTTCCGCTAGCTCCTCATTCGCTATCTTGTGAACGCCTTTCTCATTCCGCTTGCTGCGCCGGTTCGTCTACGTACCCGGCCTTCACTCTAGAAACGGCTTCTGCATACGGTGGATGCGTCGGCCAAATCGATTGGGCCGCTTCGTATAACTGAAGCGCTCTTAGCGAATCTCCTTCAGACTCAGCAATCAGCCCAAGCCGATACGTCGCTTCGCCGTGTCGCGGGAACTCCGAGATAATTGCCGCAAATAGCCGCTTGGCCCGCGCGCTTTCGCCTCTAGCCTGATACACGGCGGTTAGACCGAAAGCTTCTTGCGCCGATAGCTCTCTTCCCTCCCACTCCACACGGGGATCAAGGGGCACATTCCACTGGTCCAAGAAGTCCCGATATCGAGGGCCTAGCACCGATACCGCAAAGTCCTCTACCAAGTGGGGCTCGACACCCGTGTATACCATGTCCAAGGACCGAGCTTGACACTGCCCGCAGAATTTGTGCGCATATTTCCGAGTTTGAAGCTCCTCGTGCGAGATTTCAAGAAAGTTGCGAGCGATAATCTGTTCGTCTTCGAACGTGGCACAACACAAGGGAACCGAACCGTCGAAATTGATCGTCGTTCGCTTTTGGCGATACTGGCAGTCCAGGTATTTCTCTCGCAAAACGGAAAGTACCCTCGTCCTGTCCCGCATTGACACAACTAGGTTATCCAATATCTCCCGGTCTACCTCGAGTTCCTGACCATCCACCGCCTTAACCGCCTTCTCCACCGGCATCAACGCAGCGAGCGTCGGCGCAAAGATGAAGTCGAGCTCTTGGCAGAACTCGAACATTTTTTGAAAGTCTATGGGGAAGTTACTCTTGTAAACGTGAAATCCCACTTGAACGATCGTGTCGGAGCCGAATTTGTCTATAAGATGGCGAAGCAAATACAGGTTCGCCTTGACGAGATTGATATCGCCCCTTTTGTGCGTACGCTTGTAAGTCTCGTTGAAGTATCCGGAGAGCGAGACGCGAATATACGAAGGGCTCGCCTGTATCACGCCCTTCATATCGGGGAAAACGTTCAAGTTGGTAGAAATTCCCACCCCATAACCATGTTCCTTGGTGAGGCGAACGATCTGCCCAAGCTGCTTGTGGAGGCTCGGTTCGCCCCAATTGTAAAGGTCAATGAATATTCTCTCGCCGGGATGCTCGCGCGAAATTTTGTCGAGTATTGCACGGTACATTTCGATTGACATCAGGCCCTGAGGCGGCAAGACCTCATAGTTACCAACCGGGCAGGACGGACAGCGCAGGTTGCAGGTGCCAACGACGTCGATCAGATAATAAAAGTCTGCGGTTTGCCGTTGCTGTAGTTCGCGGCGAAGGCGAAGCTGTGTGCGCCATGCATGATCGACAGACAATTTGTGGGGATCACGAGGGTTCGCAAGCCCCCCGGAAAGTCTCTGCTTGAGACGGCCCCAGAAAATTTTTGCCGGTTCGAGCATTAGCAATCCCCGGACGATACGCCTGGCGTCAAAAGGCCTCTAGGCCAGTTCTATTCGAAGCAAATGAAAGACTAGAGTCCAGTATACAGTTTCTCGCCGCGATCGGCCGAAGCTAGAACAATTGAAGTTTCTGCCTGAGCCCCGCCTTGACGACGTGGTAGCCGGCCGGTTGCTCCCCCCGCCACAAGGTTTCCCGCGATGGAGCCCACGATGGCGATCGGGTTTTCCCCGATCCGTCAAGGTGCTCCGCGTCGCTTCAATGACCTGTTTCGTAGCTCTTAAGCTGGTCTGAATCTCCCCTTAACCCTCGTCGCCGTTCCTCGAAGGCGCTGAAAAACGCAAGGTAGGTCAGATTGCCGTTGCCCCGAAGGACGTCAACGATCGCAGCGGCGACTGCCGCGGAATCCCTCAAATCCGCGATCCAGAGCTGGAGTCGATTGAAAGGTGTGACGATAGGTCTGCACCTCTGCCTTAAGTGCCCGCATTTTCGATGCGCAGGAAATTACTGCTGCCATCTTAATCTTGAGTCGATTGAGGTACGCGAGCAACGTAGTCGTCGCTCTACTCCAAAGCCTTGACAACTCGCGCACTACAGCTGCACTAGAAAGGATCGCGAATTTACCTACGAACTCAGAACTAGTAGCTTGCGCACGACTTCCCGCTTAGTTCCCAAATCGGATCAGGCAGCGGCCACTGATCCTTCCGGAACGCATTGCGGCGATGGCCGCGTTGATTTCCGTAACCAGGAAATCGTCCGTGAGCAGCTCGCGGAGTTTTATCCGTCTAGCGCTTGAGAAGAGCTCTACAACTGATGTGTCGCTGAGCCAAGGATTCTTCTACTAATCTTTTGAGCTCTGCTTCACGGAATCTGTATGCTATATAACATCGACCTTGGGCAGGGGAACAATGAAATGCCCACCCTGGTCGAGATAGGTCTGATGCTTCTTGATAATTGCTTCGGAGAATCGCCAAGGTAGCATCAGCACGTAGTCTGGCTTCCGTTCGTAGATTACTCGAGGGGATAACACGGGAATGTGGTAGCCGGGACTGAACAGGCCATGCCGCGATGAATTGTCATCAACGAGAAAACTCAATACGCTACCAAGATCGAAATAATAGATCAGCGTCGTGACGCCAACCGAGGCACCATAGCCTGCCACTGTCTTTCCCCGGGCCACAAGATTGTGCACCAGGCTGACAAGCTCATCTCTCATTTCGTCACATCTGGCAGCCCAGACCTTGAAGGTCTCGGGGCAGTCAAAACCCCGATTCGTCTCAACAGCTATCAGATCATTAACAGACCGCGACGCAGGACAGCCGCTACTGGCAAGTTGCACGGTCCCACGCAGAGAACCGCCCTTGGTAGGTACTTGCTCAACATTGATCAACTCCATACCATGCTTGCGAAAAAAGCCTGCGAGCGGTTTGACCGAGAAGTAGGATAGATGCTCGTGGTAGATATTGTCCAGGATGCCTTGTTGAACCAAATCCACCACATAGCCGGTCTCAAACACAAACACTCCGTTTGGTGCCAGTAAGCTGCGGATGCCCCCGATCATATCATCCAGGTTGTCAATATTAGCAATCACGTTGTTCGCCGTAACAATCATCACCGGGCCCCATTCCTCCCTAACAGCCCGGGCCAACTCCATGCTGAAATAGGTTGGCAAGGTCTCAATGCCGGATCGTGTTGCCTGCTCGGCAAGTTCGCGGGCCGGGTCAACGCCCAGCACGCGCAGTCCCCGGTTTTGAAAGCAACTGAGCAAGGTACCTTCGTTGCTGCCGATATCAATCACCAGCGCGCCTTCGGGCGGAGACACCCGCCGCAGCACTTCATCGGCATATCCCTGGTAATGCTCCGTCAAGCCCAGGGAAATCGACGTTCGGTAGATGTAGTTGCCGTACAAGACATCGGGATCGACCACGTCCCGCAACTGAGCCAGGCCGCAAGCACGGCACAAAAAGAGATCGAGCGGATAGACCGTTTGCGTCTCTTTCAATCGCTCGGCAGGCAGATAATGATCGCCAGGCGGCGTCGGCGCAAGCTGCAGAACGAGTTCAAGATCGGATGCGCCGCACAGCCTGCAGTTGTCGCGGCGGAAACTATGAGTGAGCACTTCAGGTTTCATGGGCTTGTCGAATTGTTGCCTGGTGACGTAGTCCGGTGAGCCGGCGGCAGAGCGATTCGTGCCCTCGCAGAGAAATACCGCCGTCCACCACGATATTCTGGCCGGTTATGGCCGACGCCACGGGGCTACAGAGAAAAGCCACAACCTGAGCAACTTCCTCGGCTGTGACCATACGGCCCAGTGGGGCCATCTCCCGATAGAGATTCAGCAGCTTTTCATTCTGAAGATAGAAGTCCTTAGATTCATCTTTTAGAACAGTGCCCGGTGAGACGCAATTGACTCTTACGCCTTTAGGCCCCAACGCCACTGCATAGTAGCGCACCATCTGATTGAGGCCGGCTTTTGCAACGTGATAACTGACTGGCTGCTCTTCAGCGATGAAATGACCGGCGATTGAACTGACGATTACGATGGCGCCGCCGGTCTCGCCATCAAATGCGTCAACGAGACTTTCAATTACGTTTCTAGTCGCAGCCAAACTTGTTTGCAGCTCGCCAGCCCACGCGTCGCCTTCACCTCTGTACCGTTGAAAGAAAGCCAGGTGACGCAATTTGCCGTTGAGAGCGATGATCTCGGCCAACGTCTCGGCGAGGCGATTTTCGTCAGTAAGGTCTACAGACCAATAGTGGGTCCCCGGAATCTGACGATCCTGTTCCGGTGGGGAACGGCGGCCAATCACCGATACTGTATGATTCTCTTTGGCCCAGGCCATCACCAGGGCGCGCCCGCTGCCCCGCGTTCCGCCGATGACAAGACTGTGCATCCGTTTCATCGTGTTCTCCGATCTCCTACTTGTTGCGGAGCTGCTGCCTACCCTTCCATCACCGCACCACAAAGCCTCAGCCCGGTTTGAAGGTCTCAACAGCTTGCGCTAGCTGTTCCATATACTTCCGTCTTGCGTCTTCGTCACCATCTTCGGGCGCCCAGGATGCAAAAATAGTGTCCGATCTCTTGAACGGTCCGTTCGTAGTTTCATGGAACACGAGGACCTCTGATCTGATGAGCAGTGTGTGGAAATAAGAGTGGGAGAGTCTATAATAGAACATCCGCCCGGAC
>JBHIDG010000143.1:0-8059 GCA_046760025.1 Woeseia sp.
ACGGGCTGCCGCGATTCGACGAGCTCCCGGCGCAATCCTACCTGACTGGAGCGTGACCATGACCATCGAAGATTACGTTGCGCGAGTTGACTAGCACGGAGTATCGACATGCCGCAGGAATCCACCAGACCGACTTCCAGAATACCGAATTTCTATCGATTATCTGTCGATGATCGTTTACGCGTCATCCACGAACGCGGCATGTTGTCCGGAGAAGACACGGAAGCGCTCAGTAGTGGTGAGCATACGCTGACGATAGGCGGTGCCGACAAAATGATCGAAAACGTTATCGGCGTGTTGGGTTTGCCGGTGGGACTCGGCCTCAATTTTTTGATCAATAGCCATGATTACGTGATTCCTCTGGCGGTGGAGGAACCGAGCATAGTCGCAGCATTGAGCTCGGCTGCGAAACTGGTCCGCGCCGCCGGCGGGTTTGCCGCCACCAGTAGCGAGCCAATCCTCATCGGGCAGGTGCAGGTGATGGATGTTCCGCATCCGGCGAAAGCACGCAACATGTTGCTGCAACACAAGAGTCAGATATTGAACCTGGCGAACAGCCTTCATCCCAAAATGGTCGCCCGCGGCGGCGGTGCAAGAGATCTCGAGGTTTTTCTGCACCCCGGTCAGGGTAGCGGCGGCGACATGTTAGTCGTGCACCTTCTGGTTGACACCTGTGATGCTATGGGCGCGAACCTGGTCAACACAATGTGCGAAGGAATTGCACGCCTCGTGGAAAGATACAGTGGCGGCAAGGTGTTCCTGCGCATTCTGTCGAATCTTACGGATCACTCCCTGGTCCGTGCCAAAGCCGTGATTCCGGTCAACCTGTTAGGCAATGGCCGTTACGACGGTGAGCAGGTACGCGACGGCATCATCATCGCCAGCGAGTTTGCCGCGATCGATCCCTATCGTGCAGCAACTCACAACAAAGGCATCATGAACGGTATCGACGCCGTGACGCTGGCTACCGGGAACGACTGGCGGGCCATCGAAGCCGGCGCTCACGCCTATGCGGCCCGCGGGTCCCGTTATACGTCCCTGTCACGCTTTTACCGAAATAATAACGGCGATCTGGTCGGCGAACTGGAGATCCCCATAAAAGTCGGGACGGTTGGAGGACCGCTGCAGTCGAATCCGACCGTAGCACTCAATCTCCGTCTGCTCGGAGTAAAAAGTGCACGTGAACTGGCTGAGGTTATGGGCGCGGTCGGCCTGGGCCAGAATCTTGCCGCGCTTCGTGCCCTCGCGACTGATGGTATTCAGAAAGGCCACATGAGCCTGCATGCCCGCAGCGTCGCAATGGCTGCCGGCACACCACCGGAGATCTTCAATTCGGTCGTAAACGACCTGATCGAGGAAGGTGAAATCAAGATCTGGAAGGCACGCGAACTGGTGCGGCAGGCGCAGACATCGCATGCTCGCGGCAACGGTAAAGACGTCACCGAGACTCAGGCGGAG
Organism: Woeseia sp.; assembly: GCA_046760025.1. Classification (GTDB taxonomy): domain Bacteria; phylum Pseudomonadota; class Gammaproteobacteria; order Steroidobacterales; family Woeseiaceae; genus JACZWL01. The sequence continues at coordinate 1,459 of JBHIDG010000143.1, forward strand.
GGAACCGGTCACGGCAAAGTCGTCCTGCTCGGTGAACATGCGGTGGTCTACGGTCGTCACGCCATCGCGGCACCAATCCCTCTCGCCATCACCGCCCGCGTCACTGACGGCGGCAATGGCGTACACATTGTCATTCCAAAATGGGGGGTCGAGCATACGCTCGAATCCGACCCGGAGCGCCGCCGAAGCTTCGAACGTCCCGCCGGTCAGTTGCTGGATGCGCTTGGTCTCGTGGACAAGGACATCAGCATCGAAGTGTATCCAAGACTACCGAGGGCGATGGGTCTCGGTGCGTCAGCGGCTGTCGCCGTCGCCATCATTCGTGCCTTGGATGCGCATTTCTCTCTTGATCTCAGTGACTCGGAGGTCAACGAGCTGGCATTAGAGGGAGAAAAGCTCGCACACGGTAATCCTTCAGGCGTGGACAACGCGATAGCGACTCACGGTAGGATGATGTTGTTCAAGCGCGGAAACCCGCCCGAGGTCACGCCATTGTCGCCGCCGCGGCCGCTTACACTGGTCGTCGCGATGAGCGGCATCGAAAGCCTTACCGCGGAAACGGTCGCTCGCGTGCGGCGCATGTGGGAGAGAAATCCAACGCCGTACGAGAATATCTTCGATCAAATCGATGCGCTCACGCTCAAGAGCCTCAAGGCGCTGCAGAGTGATGACCTCGAGCAACTTGGAGACTACATGAATGTCTGTCATGGCTTGCTGAACGCGCTGCGGGTCTCCACCTGGGAACTCGAGGAAATGGTGCAAGTCGCGCGAGATAACGGCGCATTAGGTGCGAAGCTGACGGGTGGCGGAGGCGGCGGTTCGATTATTGCACTGTGCGAAAAGAGCGGCAGCGAACTCATCGACGCGTTTGACGATGCCGGGTATCAGGCAGTGGAGGTACAAATTGGCTAAGCAACAGATTCACGTTAAAGATGCCGTCGTATCAGACGAAGGCGAAAGGCTGGTCCTCGTAGATGAAAGTGACAAGCCCATCGGCTATGCGAGCAAAGCACATTGCCACGACGGCGAAGGGCAGCTGCATCGTGCCTTCTCTTTGTTTGTTGTCGATGGCAAGGGGCAGGTTTTGATGCAGCAACGGAGTTCGCAAAAACGCCTTTGGCCGACGTACTGGTCAAATAGTTGCTGCAGTCACCCGCGTCAGGGCGAGACGATGGAAACGGCAACTCGGCGCAGACTCGAGCAAGAGTTGGGCATTAGCTGCGATCTCAAATACCTGTTCAAGTTTCGCTACCAGGAACAGTACGGTGACGAAGGCTCAGAGCACGAATTCTGCTGGGTATACCTCGGCCGGTCGGACGATCCGGTACAACCCAACCGCAACGAGATCGCCTCCTGGTGCTTCATGAAACCGTCTACGCTGGATCGGCTGCTATACGAGCATCCGCAATGGTTCACACCTTGGTTCCGGATGGAATGGCGCCGCATTCTTTCGCATTACCGGGAGGAGCTCGAGGCCCTGACGGACGACGCCGGATGGCGAGCGGCGGCAACGGCGAGACTGGCCGGATGAGCGTACCCTGGGTACAAAAATATCGCGTTGCACGTTACATCATCGGCCGTAAATTTCGTGGCGTATCCCGCTATCCGCTGGTACTGATGTTGGAGCCTCTGTTTCAGTGCAACCTTGCCTGTGCAGGCTGCGGCAAGATCGATTATCCGAATGCCATCTTGCGCAAGCGCATGAGCGTTACCGACGCAGTATTGGCCGTGCGGCAAAGCGGCGCGCCGATCGTATCCATCGCGGGCGGCGAACCACTGGTACATAAAGAAATGCCGGCAATGGTCGATGCGATCACGGCACTCAGGAGATTCGTTTACCTTTGCACCAACGCAGTCCTGTTGCCAAGGAAAATGGAGGATTATCGTCCGTCACGCTACCTGACGTTCTCGATTCACCTCGACGGCAATCGTGAGCGGCATGATGCCTCTGTGTGCCAACCCGGCGTCTACGACAAGGCGATCGCGGCCATCGAGCTTGCGCTGGAACATGGGTTTCGGGTAACGATCAATTACACCCTGTTTCAGGGCGAGCAAGCCCACGAGATAGCGGACTTCCTGGATCAAGTCACGGCGATGGGTGTGGAGGGGATCACGATGTCGCCGGGGTTCAGTTATGACCATGCGCCGAGGCAGGACGTTTTTCTTTCGCGTCAGAGAAGCAAGCGACTCTTCAGAGAGTTGTTTTCATTGGGCAAACGCAGGCAGCAAAAGTGGCCGTTGAACCACTCCCCGTTGTATCTGGATTTTCTGGCGGGCAATCAACGGTATCAGTGCACACCGTGGAGCAATCCGACCTATAACAATTTCGGTTGGCAGCGGCCATGCTATTTGCTGGTTGACGAGGGATACGCTGCCAGCTTTCAGGAGCTCATGAAGGATACGCCCTGGGACAACTATGGCTTCGGTCGCAACAAGAAATGCCAGAATTGCATGGCTCACTGCGGCTACGAGGGCACGGCAGTTGACGACACATTCTCCCGACCGCTGAACGCGCTCCGTGTCAGCCTGAGAGGGCCGCGAACAATTGGTCCAATGGTTCCGGAACTGCCGGTTCTGTACGGCGACGACACGGACGACAAGGTCGAACATCGGATACCGGTGGATCAATTGAGTGTGCGGTCCGCCTCTGCAATGGATTGATCCATACGTGTTCTGAGACGGGCATACAATTCGGGCCGCAAGCGAGCGCAGCAGGAGCACAACCGGTGACGCAGTCCGCCCATGACAGGCACAATTTCCTCAGCAAGGGCTCTCCTTTGGTTTTAGTATTGGCCATTCTGAGTTCCTTGAACCAACTTGCCGCCGAAGTGCCAGGGAAAGAAAGTCCCACCTTGGTCGTCGATGCGCTGCATGATGCATTGATCGAGGTTGCGAGTCGCAGCGATTCGCTGGGCTACGAATCGCGATTTGCGAAACTGGAACCCGCAATCGACGCCAGCCACGATTTCCCAACCATTGCGCGGCTTGTCGGCGGCCGATTCTGGAGAGAGCTGAACGACCACGATAGAACCGTGTTTACCGAAGCGTTCCGTCGCGCCAGCATCGCAACCTATGCCGCTCGCTTCACCTCGGCGGAAGGCTTGCAATTCGAAAAATCGACGGTGCAGGAAAACCACGGGATTCGCGCCAGGGTGCGCAGCTATTTGACACGTACCGACGGCGGCCCGATCAAATTTGAATACGTTCTACAGCTCACAGATGAAGAATGGCGAATTGTTACGATCCTCGTGGATGGCGTCAGTGATCTCGCCCTGCAAAGGGCCGAACTGACCAGGATATATAGTGGCACGGGTTTTCAAGGCGTCATGGAACACATCGAAGCAAAGGCTGAAAACGCGACCGATGGCAGCTAGCGTGAAGATTGCGCGAGACCGCCCGGACTCTCGCGCAATCTTCGGCCAGGCAGATTGCATGCCGCGCATCGAGGTCATCTACGGCAGTTCAGAGTAATTTGCGAAATGTCAGCCCGCCCCATCGAATATTTCGCGAGCCGGTGCCGCGCTTGATCTCATGCGTCTGGTAGTGCAGCGCGAAGCTTACGTCAACGGCGTTACTGAATGTTCTGTTCAGACCGAACGATAGCTCGCCGACAACGTGATTCAATTCCCCTCCGGAAAAAGTCACGTCGCTGTCCCGGAACTGCCCCTGTAATAAGGCGTTGTAAGCTCGCGCACGTATAGTAATTGCGCTCCACACAAAGAAGTCGCGCGCGTCCGATCCCCGCGATTTATGCCGCGTTATCGGAATCGGTTGTGGCACGTAATTACTCCGGGTAGGTGCGAAGGCCCACCACGGACTTTCGACCCGGCCCCACCGGGCGGCGAGAGCAACACTTCCCTCTGTTATATATCCGATATCGCCTTCGACACGATATTTCACATCGGCGCTATTGCTGCGACCCGTATTGCGCGATAGTAGCAGCGACTGCCGGGACACTGCGTATAGTGCCGTGAGCTCGCCGCCGTCAGAAACCTGTCGGCCATAACCGTCGTTGACAGATAAGCCGCTCAGGCGATGAACGCCTTTCTGTGCAGCCTCACCGACCTTGGATCCCAGAATTCCTATTGCAAGGGTGGATTGATAGGCGCGATCAGAGATCTCGTCGATGAAGTATTGGGAGTTTGCAAGGAACAATAGATTGGCGAATGGACGATCGTCGGGGGCAGGATCATCTGCCGAATCGAGCCGTGGCGTGAAGAGAGTCAATCCAAATTGCATCAAATGATCGGCGGTTGCGTGTTGTCGCCCGCCATGCAAATGTATTTTCTTGTTCATCCACGTCAGCGCAGGATCCAAAGAAATTCGATAATTGGCAACCCTGCTGCCACCCAGGGCGACTGCAAAGCCACCTGAATAATCTCTGTCCCTGGGCCCCGAAACCGGCGAAACCAGGGCGTCATTGTCCAGGACAATCTGCCAGCCCGTGCTGAAGGGTTCCGCCTCAAATTCTATAGGAGCTGGCGTGTCGCGCGCGGACCGGTAGGTGGCGGGTCCTTGTGCGAGCGCGACCCCGAATAACCCGACGGTGCCAAAGATGAAAAATCCTATGCGTAACTTTCTTGTCAAAACCGGCCAATACTTAATCGACTTCCTAGTGAAACTGACTTTCGGCCGTATGAATTTCGGCCGGCCCCGGAAAGGCCACCATCATATTTGACAGCAGCAGGGGCAGATATGCTTACATCTCTGACATTTGACTCTGAACGAGCTGCAAAGTTTCGTCGAAATCCAAGGCTGCCTTCTCGCACGCCGCGAGGCTCGCCATGATTGCCTTCTTATTGTCAAAGTCGGCGGGTTCATTGTCACGACGCTTCGATGCCAATGTATTGAGCGGTTGACATGCATCCAGCATCAATTTTTCCTTGATCAGCAGTGACTCGTACATCGCCGGTACATTGTTCTCTATTTCAGGAGCAGCCAGCATGAATTCCGATGATAGTTGGTTCTGCCGGCGAAAAGCCTCCTCGGCCCTCTCGCGAACCCCGAAGCCAAGAGCAGCGCAACCAGGAGCAACGGACGCGATGATCAAGAGCAAGACAGTTGAGCGGATACGGCTCATTCAGTAAACGACAATGAACGGTTCCTCGAATGGTACGCGCAAATAATATCTCCGTCCGCTATCGGGTTGCTCGGCTGACCAGGAATGTCAGGCTGAAGCCGACGATAATCGCCGGGATGATCTCGACCAGATCGTAGGCGTGCGGCTTCATGTAGGTAATCCAGAGCATGTCGGTGGTGAAGCCGCCGACCATGCCCGCCAGAGCACCCTCCTTGGTGATGCCTTTGTAGAACAATGCGCAGATGATCGGCGGTCCGAACGCGGCAGCCAGGCCCGACATCGCGAACACGACGAACCAGAAGATGACTTTGCTCTCAGAAAGCGCAAACGTAATTGCGCCGATGCCGATTGCGACGGTGACAAACATGCCTAACCTGGCGAGTTCTGCATCCTGCCATCGGAGATTGAAGGTCTTGTGCATCAGGTCGCGAACGACGGCGGATGAGGCGAGAATCAGCAGCGAATCGACGGTAGACATCACAGCGGCGAGGACCATAACCAGGAAAACACCGGTGACCAGCGGTGGTACTAACTCGCGCGCCATGATCGGCATCACCGTTTCCGCGTCCGTCAGTTCCGGAAACAGCACGCGCCCGGCGATGCCGGTCAGGACCGCGCCGGTATCAAAGCACAGGATGCAGATCGTCGAGATCCATGCAGCGCTCTTTACCTCGTCTGCCGATTTGATGGCCATGTAACGGGTCAACAGTTGCGGCGCGGCCATGAACGCAAATCCCAATGTCACGAAACCGACAATGGCGATCAGGCCTGGAAGCGCCAATCCCAGCCCGCCTGTCACGTCGAGCAGGGCCGGATCGGTTTCATGCACCAGCTGCCAGAAATCGCCTTCGATCGTGTAGATGCCGACAATCGGCAGGCTGACGAGCGCGAGCAACATCAAAACGCCCTGCAGGACATCGCTGTACGCCACAGCCTTGAAACCGCCGTAGGCGGTATAGGCCATGGTGATCGCGCCGCCCAGCAACACGCCGGTTGAGTAGTCCATTGGCAGAAAGCTCGAGAATATTTTTCCGGTCGCCATCATTTGCGCGGACACATAGGCGGCGACCATCGCGAGAATGATTAAAGCGCCGCTGATACGCAGGCGATGCGCCTTGTCACCGAGTGCGTCTTCCAGAAAATCCGGCACCGTGATCGATCGGTAACCGTCGGCACGGGTTTTCAGGTGGCTTGCGATCAGGCGCCAGCCGAGCCAGATGCCCAGCGTCTCGCCGATGACGATCCAGATCGCATGCAGACCGAAGAGGTATCCCATGCCGCTGAGTCCGAGCAGCAGCCAGCTGCTCTCGCCGGTCGCATTGGCACTGAATCCGGCAACCCAGAAAGGCAGGCGTCGGCCGGCTAGGTAGTAGCCTTCCAGCGTCGTGCCCGCAGAGCGGCTCCAGATCGCGATGCCGAACAGCAGAATCAGATAGACGACAAGAACAACTGCGATGATTGCGGATTCAGACATCGCCTCGGCCTCCCCCGGGCCAGCCTACCAGACCCGGGGTGCGCCCG
>JBHIDG010000144.1:0-7872 GCA_046760025.1 Woeseia sp.
ACAGGCGATAGTGATCGCCCTCGATCTGTCGCGGTCGATGGATGCGCAGGACCTGAGCCCGAGCAGGCTGATACGTGCAAGGCTCAAGATCCTGGACATTCTGGAGCGGCGCAGGGGCGGCCAGACCGCGCTCGTGGTCTATAGTTCCAATGCATTCACGGTGACCCCGCTGACGACCGACTCGGACACGGTGGCAGCGCTTGTCAACAGTCTCAGCACCGACATCATGCCGAGCCGAGGAAGCTACCCGGTGGCTGCGATCAACAAGGGCCGCCAGCTTCTGGAACAGGCGGGCGTCGGTCACGGCGAAGTACTGCTGATCACGGACGGCGGGACATCACCGGCCGCCGAACGCGCGGCCGCCGATCTCTACGATGCCGGATATACCTTGTCCGTCATGGGCGTCGGCACGCCGGAAGGTGCACCGATTCCCGTGCTAGGCGGGGGCTTCGTTACCAACCGCTCAGGAAAGATCGCGGTGCCGAAGCTCGAGTCGAGTGAGCTCAAGAGCCTGGCGGCGGCCGGACACGGGCGGTACACGACCCTGTCGGCCGACGACAGGGATCTGGACAAGTTGCTATCTGGCGTCATCGATGCCGCTTCCGACCCGGGCGAGTCCCTTGCGACGGATCAGTGGCAGGAGGAGGGACCGTGGCTGCTGATCCTTCTGTTGCCACTGGCTGCTTTTGCCTTTCGGCGCGGATGGGTGCTTGCGATCGCGTGTCTGTCGTTGCCGATCGCCGAACCGGTCTATGCGTTCGGCTGGGACGACCTCTGGCTGACCAATGACCAGCAGGCGCAGCTGGAACTCGCCGAAGGCAACGCCGCCGATGCCGCAGGCTTATTCGAGGACCCGGCCTGGAAGGCGGTCGCAGACTATCGAGCGGCCGATTACGCAGGCAGTGCCGAAGGATTTGCCGGACAGGACGACACGGACAGCCTCTATAACCTCGGCAATGCGCTTGCGCGACTCGGCGAGTTCGAATCGGCAATCGACGCCTATGAACAGGTGCTCGATGTCGATCCCGGTAACGAAGATGCACAGTACAACCGCGACCTGCTGAAGGAGCTGATGGATCAGCAGCAGCAACAGTCCGCCGAGAGCGGTCAGGGGCAGGACCAGGATTCGTCATCGCAGGCCGGCGGCGGGCAACAGTCCGAGGGCGAACAAGGCAACCAGGACCAGGCGGGCGCCGAAGGCGCGCAGGGAGACACGAGCACCGAATCTCAGGGCGGCGATTCGAGCCGCGCCGAAGCCCAGACCAGTCAGGATGACCTCGAGGCGATTCAGGCCGAACTCGAACGGGCGGCAGAGCAAGCGGCGCAGCAACAACAGGCTCAGGAACAGCAGGGCACGAGCCAGGCGGACGTGCTTGCGGAGCGCCGCGCGCAGGAGCAGCAACAGGCCATGGAGCAATGGTTGCGACGCATTCCCAACGACCCCGGCGGCCTGCTACGGCGCAAGTTCCGCTATCAGTATCAGAGAATGGGCAAGGACCAGGATGGCAACAACCTCTGGCCGGACGACGAGGTGCAGCCGTGGTAGGCAAAATACTGAAGCTGATCGCGCTCATTGCCGCTGTGCTGCCGCCGGTACTTCAGGCACAGGCGGCCGTGACCGCCAGCATCGACCGGGCCGACGTCGAGATCAACGAGTCCTTTACGCTCAAGGTCACCGTCGATACGGATATCGATACCGAGCCGGACGCATCCGGGCTGGAGGCCGATTTCTATGTCGGGCAAACGAGCCAGCTCAGCAACACCACGATCATCAACGGCCAGATCAGCCGCAGCCGGACCTGGACATATGTCCTCATGCCGAAGCGAACCGGCGATCTCGTTATTCCTCCGGTCAAGGTCGGCAAGGAGCAAAGTGTTCCGCTGCACATCGACGTTTTGCCGCAGTCGAATGCACTACCGGGTGAAGCGGATATTTTTGTGTCCGCCGAAGTCGATCACGCCGAGTCCTACGTGCAGGCCCAGGTGCTATACACCGTAAAGGTTTACCGATCCGTTGCCACGCGCCAGCCGCGCCTGAGCGAACCGGGTCTCAGCGGAATAGAAGTGCTGGTGGAACTCGCGGGGGAAGAGCGCAGTTACGAATCGATAATGGACGGCAAGAACTACAACGTCGTAGAAAGGGTCTATGCATTGTTCCCACAAGAGAGTGGCGAACTTTCGATAGCCCCGGCCCGGTTCGAGGCGCGCGTGCTGCGCGGGGGGCGCATCACCGGACGCAAGGTGTTCGAGTCCGGGCCCATCACGGTGGCCGTCAATCCGATACCTGCAGCGCCTCCGGAGTTTCCCGACGCCGCATGGCTGCCGGCCAGGTCACTTGAGCTGAGCGAAGAGTGGTCGCACGATCCCGATCGCCTGTCGGCCGGCGAACCGATCACGCGGCAGGTGACCATAACAGCGCTGGGCCAACTGTCGACACAGCTGCCGATTATCGATCCGGCGGTCTCCGCAGGCGTCAAGATTTACCCGGATAAGCCCGAGCTTCGCGTATTTGCAGAGCCCGATGGCATACGGGCCGTGCGCACGGACCAGTACGCCATGATCGGCGTGCGGGCAGGCATCGTCGAACTGCCGGAGCTGAAGCTCCCGTGGTGGAACATCGACGAGGGCGAATGGCAGGTGGCCAGTTTGCCGTCACGAAGCCTCGATATTCTGCCATCGGGCGAAGCGGCGCCGCCTCCACAGGTTCGGCCACCAGTCGAAGCGCAGCCTGCGACAGAGACGATCACTGTCGAAAGCAGCTTCTGGCGGCGCGTCAGCGAAGGACTCGTCGCGCTCTGGGTATTGACGGTGTTTCTCTGGTGGGTTTTACGTAGACCCAATCAAACACCGAAAGAGCCGGAACCGCCACCGATTTACAAGCAACAGGCGAAGCTTCTCAAGGCGGCTCGCCGCGCCGCTATTGCCGGCGATGACGCGACAGTCAAATCATCCCTGTTGAACTGGGGCAGGCTCGAGTGGCCGAATGACTCACCCCGCAGCATCGGTGAGATTGCGTCTCGTGTTTCGGACCCGCTCGCGGGGGAGCTCAATATTCTTTGCAGTGCAAGCTACGGGCCCAGCGGCGACTCGTGGAACGGTGAAAAGCTCGCGCGAGCATTGCGGTCGATTGCCGTGAAATCAGGCGATGAAAGAAGCGATAGTGAGGACGAGCTCCCGCCCCTGATGCCCGGTTCGCCTGCGTAACGCCTAAGCTCAATCGCGCGACAATATCTGATGCCCGGGCTGCCTTTTTGAGCGGCGTGACAGATATCGGAGCGGCAGGTCCCGAAAGCAGTCGCCGTCAACGACTGTATCGGGGTCTAAGCGACCAATAATGAGGATTTGTCCGGCGCCCCCTGATTACCAGTGTCCCGTGTTTCCCATGGAGGTCCATGGCTCGGCGGGGGCCAGTGCGTTGCCTTTTTGCAGCAGTTCGATCGAGATGTTATCGGGTGATCTGACGAATGCCATGCGGCCGTCGTGTGGCGGCCGGTTGATCGTGACCCCGGCATCCATGAGGCGCTGGCAGGTGTCGTGGATGTCATCGACTTCATAGGCGAGGTGGCCGAAGTTCCGGCCTTCGCCGTAGTCTTCGGGGTCCCAGTTGTAGGTCAGCTCGACCTGCGCCTCGGCATCGCCGGGTGCGGCCAGGAATACCAGGGTGAACCGGCCCTGGTCGTTGTCGTAGCGGCTCAGTTCCTCCAGGCCCAGCTTGTTGCAATAGAAATCCAGCGACTCGTCCAGATCGCTGACCCTGACCATCGTGTGCAGGTATTTCACGGGTCCTCCCGGCCGGTTGAAGTCCGGCATATTATAAGACCACAATGGATTTCGCAGCCTGACCAGGGGCCATGCCTTGCACCGAATTCGCGCCATTACCTTCGACCTCGACGACACGCTCTGGGAAATCGAGCCCGTCATCAGGCGGGCCGAGGCAAAGATGTGGGCCTGGCTGAGCGAGCGCTTCCCGAGGATCCCCGGATCCTTTTCACCCGAAGAGGCGTATGCGCTGCGCGAACAGGTCATGGACGAGCACTGGGAGCAAACCCACGACTTCCGGTTCATCCGCAAGATAGTCCTGGAACGCATGGCGCTGGGGGTCGGCTACACTGCCGATCTGGTCGATGACGCTTTCGACGTTTTCGATCGGGCGCGGAGCGATGTGGAGCTGTTCCCGGACGTGCTGCCGGCGCTGGAGCTGCTGAACCAGCATTTCGCGCTGGTTGCCGTGACCAATGGCAATGCGGACCTCGTGCGCATCGGTATCCGGCATCTTTTCGACGATGTCGTAATGGCCGTAGACGTCGGCGCCGCCAAACCGGATCGGAGAATGTTCGACGAGGCCGTCAATCGGGCAGGTGTCGGCGCAGAGCAGACCCTTCATGTCGGGGATCATCCGGAGATCGATATCGGCGGCGCCAGAGAGGCGGGCCTGCATACAGCCTGGGTCAATCGAAACGGTGACGGTTGGCCGGCGCAATTCGCGCCGCCGGACGCGATCGTCTCGACACTTTCGGAGCTGATTACCGTACTCGAGCCCGCCATCAATGAGTGAGTTCGCCGGCGAGCCATTGATGATCTACGTGCCCGGGCTGAAGCCCAAGCCCGAGCCATCGGCACACAGGCGGGAACTACTGCGCTGTCTCACGGAAGGCGTGCGTCGCATCGATCCCGAGTCCGCTGTCGAGATGCAGGAGCACGAGCATTGTTTCGACATCATCGGCTGGACCTACGACTTCTACGGCGAGCATCGCGACCTCAAGCTCGATCTGGCCGCGATCGATGCCCTGATAGAGCAGCGGTCACCGAGTGACAGGGACCGTGCCGAAGCCGGTTCGCTGAAACGCCGGCTGGTGCGCTGGATATACGCCCTCACCGATCTTTTTCCCTTTCTCATGCATCCGCTCGCCGATGAGAACCTGGAGATTCATCTGCGTGACCTGCGCCGCTATATAAAGAACGAGTTCGATATAGCCGAGTTCTTACGCAAACTTCTCAAGATGCCGTTGCGCTCGGCCTGGAAATCAGAGCGGCCGATACTGCTGATCGGGCACAGCATGGGTTCCATCATCGCTTATGATGCCCTTTGGCAACTCAGCCAGAAGCCGGGCGATGAGTCCAAGGTCGATCTGTTCCTGACCATGGGCAGCCCGCTGGGCCAGAGGTTCATTCAGCGCAGAATCCTGGGCTTTAGGGAGGCGCCCGGGAATCGATACCCCGGAAATATCAGGCGCTGGGTCAACATCGCGGCAGTCGGCGAGCTGACGGCGATCGACATGGTGTTAAGCAACGATTTCAGTGAAATGATCAGACTCGGGCAGGTCGAGAGCATCGAGGACAGGGAAATATACAACTACTTCCGTCTGAATGGCGAGCTGAACGTGCACGCCGAGTACGGTTACCTCATCAATGAGGTAACCGCGGCCTACATATCCGAGTGGTGGCGTAACAGCCGGCGGCAGAGCCGCCTCAAGCCGCGTCCAGATTCGGTTTGATGACGATATCGATACGGCGGTTTTTTGCCCGGCCCGCCGCTGTTTCGTTGTTGGCGATCGGGTTGGTCTCCCCGTAGCCGGTCGCGATCAGCCGATAGCTCGGGATGCGCATGGCGTTGATCATGTACTGCTGCACCGACTCGGCCCTTTCCTGCGAGAGTTTCTGGTTCAGTTCATCGCCGCCGTATGAATCCGTGTGGCCCTGGATCACGAGTTCGCTGCGCGGGAACACATCGATCGCTTGCTCGACTTTCGCCAGCAGGTCGAAACTGTTCTGCTTAATCGCCGATTCGCCGCTGTCGAAGCTCAGGCCCACGAGGCGCAGAATGACATTGTTGCCCTCGCGAAAAACCCTGGCCTCTCTCCTTGTGAACATTTTCTCGACCTGCTCGAACTGCTCCTTGATGCGGGCCTGCGCTTCGAGCCTCTGCACCAGGGCCGCCCGCTCGGCGGTGGCGCCGCCAAGGCGCTCGTCAAGGGCCCTGAGCTCCTCCTCCATGTCGGCGAGGCGCAGGTTGCCGGCTTGCACGTCCTGCTCCAGACTTTGTACCTCGTTCCGGGTGTTCTCCACGTAGTCCACGAGCTCGGTAGCCAGTTGTTGATGACCGTTTGACATTGCCGGCACGACATCGGCGGCGCCGGCGATCTGTCGCAACGGGTCCTCCCACTGTAGAACCAGCATCTCGACGCTCAGATCCTTATTGCGCACCGATAGAACGACGTCGGCCAGGTAGAAAGCGTGCTTGGCCTCATAGTTCGCCTGCTGGGCCAGGCTCCGCGGATAGTCCGTGTCGTAACGGTTTTCTTCGAGTTCCCGTTCGGCGTCGGCCAGGAGCTTTTTGGCCTTGTTGAGCGTAAACGGCGCGTAACGGCCGACCTTCCGCTTGTCCGCGTCGGCCAGCAAGCGGCGTGTTTCGGTCAGGTACTGGGCCTTGATAGCGACCAGCTCCGCATCCCGATACAGGCTGGTCGCGGTGATGTCCTTGCGCTTGGCGCTCTTCAGATCGCCGCGCTCGAGGTAGCGGATCGCCGAGGCAAACTCCCTGTTTGCCTTGTCCCAGATGTCTTTCGACAGCTCGTTGGCCCGGGCGTTGAATGCGTCCTGCCGGCTTTTCAGGACCTGCGCCAAAACGGTCTTGGCCAGCTCGGCGGCACGTTTGGCAGCGCCGAAGTGGCTCGCGGCCTCTGCGGTCTTGTCGCGCAGGTACTGCACGTTGCGGCCTCGACTCAGGCCGGCTTCGGCGGCGGCATAGGCTTTTTCGCCTCGGTTATAGCTCCTTGGCGCAAGGAGTCTGGCGTCTACCGCGTCAGCTTCGGCCAATGCGGCGTCGGCGTTCTTGAAAAAGGTACTGCGAAGTTCGTTCTGCGCGGGGGAGCCGCCAGCGCTGAGCAAGAATGCTGCGAGCACGAGCAATCTGACAAAACTGGATTGAAGAGCCATTCTGTAGTTCCCAATTCCGAAAAAGAAACGTTGTATGCAACAAGGGCAACCTGTACCTAGCGCAATGTTACATATCCTGCAACCCCTATTCTGTGGAATACATCTCTATATATACATAACGCACAGGCTTCGACCGCGATCTTACGCCTGCGTCATGGCCGCTGCGAGTCCCGATCGGCGCATTTCGCGGCGTGCCGATAGCGCACACAACGGCCGGCGGCAGGGGCGCATCGGGCCAAGAAAATGCATCAAACCAGTAACTTACGAGCACGGTACGGGCATGCCGGTGGCGGCGGTGTGACACGTATCACAGCTCTGGCGATTGTACGCCGGTTCACGCGTTTTGGATCGGAATCTGTGCTTTGGCTCACAGACCAATTCGGTACTGCAGCGTAGTCTGAGCCCATGTCTGCAAAGTACTACACACAGTTCCGATTGACGGATGCTTACTACCGCGGAGGTAACGAGTTCAGTGGCGTAGTCGAGCTGAGCCACCCGATGGACAAGGATTCGGACGTAGCGGACATAGAGGCCGTACTGGCCAAGAATTTCGACCTGCAACAGAGCGCAGTGAAGCTCGTTAGCTGGTCAAGACTGCATTAGGCACTGTTCCTCTGGCGTTGTAGATTTCCCCCTGATTTACCCGGTCTTAGGACCGGGTTTTTTTTGGCCTGTTTTCGGCGTCCTTTTGGCCCTTGCCACTGAAGATCAATCCGCGCCTGTCGTGATCGTGCGTTTTGCGCAGTGGGCGGATTGCCCCTGATTTACCCGGTCTTAGGACCGGGTTTTTTTTGGCCTGTTTTCGGCGTCCTTTTGGCCCTTGCCACTGAAGATCAATCCGCGCCTGTCGTGATCGTGCGTTTTGCGCAGTGGGCGGATTGCCCCTGATTTACCCGGTCTTAGGACCGGGTTTTTTTTGGCCTGTTTTCGGCGTCC
>JBHIDG010000145.1:0-7785 GCA_046760025.1 Woeseia sp.
TCAACAAGATCGACGCGGAGGGCGTCGATCTGGCCGGACTCGTCGATGACATTCGATCCACGTTTGGTACAGAATGCCTGCCGATCAATCTCCCGTCCGGGGACGGCAAGCGCGCAATCGACTGTTTTTTTCGGCCGAGCGGCGACGATACCAGGTTCAGCGACATTGAAACTGCGCACACGCAGATCGTCGATCAGGTCGTCGAGGTAGACGATGAGTTAATGGAGATTTACCTCGAGCAGGGCGAAGAACTTTCGCCGGAGCAGTTGCACGAGCCGTTCGAGAAGGCCCTGCGCGACGGTCACCTCATACCGATCTGTTTTGTATCGGCCGAAACCGGCGCCGGAGTCAAAGAGCTGCTCGACGTATTTGAAAAGTTGATGCCCAACCCCGCGGAAGGAAACCCGCCGCTCTTCCTCAAAGGCGAAGAAGAGGACGCCGAGGAAGTAACTGTTACGCCCGATGCGAAACAGCATGTCATTGCGCATGTAATCATGGTGAACATCGATCCGTTCAAGGGAAGACTCGGTGTCTTTCGCATGTACCAGGGTTCGGTCAAGGCCGGCAATCAGCTTTACGTCGGCGACGCTCGCAAGCCAATCAAGGTGAGTCAACTGATCAAGCTCAACGGCAGCAAGCATCTGAAAGCTGATGTGTGCGTGCCCGGAGACATCTGTGCGATTCCGCGTGTGGACGAGGTGCACTACGATGCCGTGCTTCATGACTCGCACGACGAGGATCAATTCCGCCTGAAGTCCAACCGGCTGCCCCGCCCGATGTACGGACTGGCGATCAAGCCGGCCAATGACTCCGACGCACAGAAGACGTCAGATGCGCTGCATTCCATGGTCGCCGAGGACCCGTCCCTCGATCTGGAGCACATCGCTGCACTGAATGAAGTCGTGCTTCGCGGACTGGGTGAGTCACATCTTCGCACCGTACTCGACGAGATAATGGAGCGGTACGACCTGACAGTGAATACGTCGCTACCGTCGATCGCGTACCGGGAGACGATCACCGCGCCGGCGGAAGGTCACCACCGCCACAAGAAACAGACCGGCGGTGCCGGCCAGTTCGGCGAGGTCTACCTTCGGGTGGAGCCATTGCCTCCCGGCAGCGGCTTCGAATTCAAGAGCGAGGTGGTCGGAGGGTCGATTCCATCGCAGTTCATCCCGGCCGTCGAGACGGGCGTTCGCCAGGTACTGAACCAAGGTGCCATCTCCGGACACGAGATGCAGGACGTCAAAGTGATTGTCTACGACGGGAAACATCACTCGGTAGACTCAAAGGAAATCGCGTTCGTGCAGGCGGGCAAGAAGGCTTTTCTCAACGCCGTTGACAGTGCCCGGCCGGTCGTCATGGAACCCATCGTCGACGTCACCTTTACTGTGCCGAGCGATTGCATGGGCGGCGTCACCGGTGATCTCGCCGGCATGCGCGGTATGGTGAGTGGCACTACGGTACTTCCCAACAATCGTATGGAGATATCCGGCCAGGCGCCTCTCAAGGAACTGCAGTCCTATCACTCGCGATTGAAATCCCTGTCGGCCGGCGAGGGGAGTTTCACCATGGACTTCAGCCATTACGCGCAGGTGACACCGCGGACCCACCAGGAACTGATAAATAGCTTCCGTGGCGGGGAAGGGAACTAGGACCCGAGACGGACTTGTCTGGCGACGATTGGCTGAACGGTATACCGAAGATCGGGCAAACGGCCCGGCGACCCTGTCTGCTACACAATGCCGATTTGAATGTTTTTCAGGCTGGCAGACCCCTCAGCTCATCAGCTCGTCGATGACCGGACAATCGTTCAAGGTGCCTTCCCGACATTTTGACTTCAGACGGAGCAGCGCTTTCTCCAGTCGTCCGAGATCGCGGAGCTTTTCCTGAACGTCGACGATGTGCTCGGCCAGCAAGTCATGGACTTCCATGCAGGCGGAGTCCGCCTGATTGGCGATATCCGACAGGCGCCGGACCTCGCCCTGGGTAAAACCGAGCGCGCGGCTGCGGAGGATGAATTGCAGCCACTTCTGATGGTGCTCGTCATAGCTTCGATAGCCGTTCGACAGACGCGGCGGTTGCGGTAGCAGGCCGATTTTCTCGTAATAGCGAACCGTCTCCGCGGGGCAGCCGCAGGAAGCCGCCAGTGCTCCGATTCTCATGGCGCTTGACCTTGTAGTAACTACAGGCTTTAGCATACGCCCCTACAAGCCTCAGCGGAACCGCACGGAACCGAGCTCATGCGCGAAGTCGTTGAATTTTCAGATATTACCTGCCCCGTCTGCGATCACACCCGGCGTGAGCGGATGCCGACGGATGCGTGCCAGATTCATTACGACTGCGCGGCTTGCGGCGCAGTTATTCGTCCGAGACCCGGCGACTGCTGTGTCTACTGCTCGTACGGATCTGTCAAGTGCCCGCCGGTTCAGATTGGTGATGGCTGTACCTAGGTGAAGTCGGCGATGCGCGAAGACAAGAAATTGGCAGCGACCAGCGGTGGCGCGATCGGCGTCAGTGCAGTCGCCTCATTCGTCGGACTTTGCTGCATCGGCCCGTGGGCGGTCGCGCTGCTCGGCGTTTCCGGCGCCGTCACGATGGCACGGTGGCAGCCGCTTCGCCCGTACATACTCGGTATCGCAGTCGTCATGTTGGCGTGGGCGTTCTGGCGGGTTTACGGGCCGCCGCGCAGAAGACTGTGTGCTGCCGGCTTATGCCCGGCAAGGCCCTCTCCGTGGCTCCAGGGCAGCCTGTGGTTCGCCGCGATTTTCGTCGCTCTGGCCTTTTTCGCCGATCAGTTGCAGTGGCTCCTGGTGGATCCGACGCCGGAGGCGCTTCGCCAATGAGACTGGTCCGGGCAGTTTCCTGCGCGATTTGTCTGGCGCTCGGCGCATGCTCCCCCGATCAGGCAGATGAACCGGCATTTCTGTCGGACCGTCCGGATTACTACGTCGTGGACGATGATCTGTCGCGAGTCAGATCCGACTTCAATGCCATGCAGGACAAGGTTCGTCTGCTTTTCATCGTCGGACCATCCTGTGGTATCTGCCTGCGTGGCATGGATGACCTGAACGAATCATTAGTGAAGTTCATACAGAACGATCCCCGCATCCACACCTTGGTGATCCACGTTCCCACTCTGGATGCCGAGGAAAAACACGTTGCCGGCTCCATTCCCCTGCTCTCAGGACCCCGCGTAACGCACTACTGGGACGCCGCTGGTACGACGGGTATCGAATTCAAGCAAGCACTGGACATTCCGATGTATGCCTGGGACCTCTGGTTGGTCTACGAACCGGGAATCCGTTGGGAAAATGATAATCCGCCGCCGTATCCCGACTACTGGGAACATCAGTTACCGAGCCTTCCTGCTGACAGGAAGCTCGATGCGGAACGATTTGCCGGAGAGGTGAACGGGCGGCTCGCGAAATTGCCGCCTGCATCGGAGGAGGCGAGGTTCGCCAGGATCCAGGAGCACGATGCCGGCGTTCTCCCTGTAGCACAGCCGCGCGGCGTAATGATCCGGCAGAATCACCTGAGCCGGGGCGGCTACCACGCGCTCAAGCGCATCCGATCGATTCACTCCGAGGGCACAACCGAAGTCGGCGGCAAGACCTATTCGCTGAGCCTGGAGACCAGGCGCCCGTACTTCTATGAGCGCGTGGTCGGCGATCCACAGAATCAGTCGCTTACAAGCTGGGAATGAAGAAAGACGGCGAACGACCGCCCTGGCTGATGGAAGCCGAGCTGACCAACGGCCGCACCTGGCACATCTATGTGGACAGCCATACTGGCGATGCCTTTCGAACGACGCTGATCGACGCCGAGGGCAATGAGTGGATCCGAATCGAGTATTCCGACTACAAGGACGCCGATGGATTCAGGCTGCCTCACCAGATTCAGTATTTTGAGGAAGACCGCTTGTTGGCCACGGATCGATTCTCTAGGATTCAGGTGATGATGGCCCCTGCCAAAGCTGAGGAAGACGCGACATGAAACAATCCGATCCCCTGCAACTTCAGGAAGAAGGCTCTCTCGAGCCACCCGGCCCTATCGGCCGTCTGACCAGACTCACACTCGGTCTCGCGTGCCTTTATGGATTGTATGAATTGATTCTCTACCATCAGAACATCATTCAGACGCCGGTTTCCGTATTGCCGAATCTTGTCATCATGGTTTTCGCCGCAGTATTTATTACCAACTACGTCGTCAATATCGGTTTGGGCAGGAGTTGGGGCCGGTGGCCGAGTTACGTACTGGTCGGAGCGTCAGTATTACTCGCGACTGTGGCATGGCTGACGTTCGGAACGCCGGATCATCCGATGTTTGGTGCCGTTCTCTGGGCCTGGCTGGTCTACTTCTTCGCACATCTGGGTATGTCCTTCGTCCTGGCTGCGGTTCTTGCAACGCCCGGTTGTGAAATGAGGTCGATCCCACAGCTATTTGGAAAAATCACCGGTCGCAGAGTCGCAGAGCACCACTGCCCGGCCGCATTTATCGCTAAA
This sequence comes from Woeseia sp., assembly GCA_046760025.1. Lineage (GTDB taxonomy): Bacteria > Pseudomonadota > Gammaproteobacteria > Steroidobacterales > Woeseiaceae > JACZWL01. Next base: position 4,503 of record JBHIDG010000145.1, read on the forward strand.
ATCGACAACTGGGAAAGCAAGAGAGCCTGACACCGACCGTGACATCCGACAAGGCGTTCACGCCAGCGCTCGGCTATGAACGACTAACGCCGCTTTACGATCTCGCAATTGCCCTTCTCACCAGAGAGAGTCAATGGCGCAATCGACTCGTTTCGCAGATTGCTCCGACATCAACGGACCGAATACTCGATGTCGGCTGCGGGACCGGATCGCTGGCCATTTTCCTGAAAAAGACCGCGCCGGGTGCGGAAATCATCGGACTGGATCCGGATACTGCTGTGCTCGCGCGGGCGCGCAAGAAGGCAGCAAAAGAAGATCTCAATATCGACTGGCGGGAAGGCTTTCTGACCGGCGAGCTTGTCGCACAGTTACGACCGGTAACGTGCGTGGTTTCGAGTCTCGTATTTCATCAGACGCCGCTGGATGAGAAACACCGGATCCTTACGAATATGCATGCGGTGCTCGCACCGGGTGGCCCATTGCATGTCGCCGATTACGGTTTGCAGCGATCCAGACTCGCCCGGTTTCTTTTCCGGCGAACGGTGCAGGCGATCGACGGTGTCGGAGACACCCAGCCGAATGCCGATGGTGTCCTCCCCGGGCTGATCGAAAAGGCGGGATTCTCCGAAGTGACCGAAACCGGCATCGTGCCCACGATCACGGGATCGATATCGCTATATCGAGCAGTCAAAATTAATTCTTGACTGATTGGTCACAATTGGCTAGACTCGCCACCCATGGTAGGAAGACCCCGAGAATTCGATCCCGAAATTGCGCTGGACGCGGCGATGCAGGCGTTCTGGGCCAAGGGCTACGAGGCAACCTCGCTTAAGGACCTGATGGAGGCCACGGGGCTGCACAAGGGCAGCCTGTACCAGGCTTTCGGCGACAAGCACAGCCTGTTCATTCAGGCGCTGAAGCGTTACCTGGCCGACATGCGCCGGATGAAGAGCGCGCAGTTGGCCAGAGCCCCGACGCCCGTGGACGGTATCCGAGCAGTCACGCATGGCATGCTCGATATCGCCGACGGCGACTGCGCCTGCCCGAGGGGCTGCCTGGCGATCAACACGCTTGTCGAGCTGGCGCCGCATGACTCGGACGTCAGGAAAGTCATGGATGACCACGTGCAACGCATGCGCAGCGGTCTGACCGAGGTGATCGCCCGTGGCCAGGCAGCCGGACAGATCCGCGAGGATCGGTCGCCGGAGAAGATCACGGCCTTGTTGATGACCTTCATGCTCGGCCTGGGGACGAATCTTCGGGGCTATCTCAGCAAGCAAGACGCACACAAGCTGCTGGACGCACAGTTCGAAGCCATCCTGTAAGCATTCGAATAAATACGTTTTTTTCGAGCTATTTTTGACCAAGCAGTCTTTTTTTATGAGCAATTTTTGACCAATCAGTAATTAAAGGGTACAGCCATGGATAATTCATTTCAGACCATCGACCGCTTCGCCGCCAGCCTGACACGCGGCGTGATCCGCTGGCGCTGGCTGGTCGTCGCGGCCGCACTGCTCAGCGCAGTGGCGATAGGATCCGGCGGCCGTTACCTCGAGTTCGCCAACAACTACCGGGTGTTTTTCTCCGATGAGAACCCGGAGCTGACGGCGTTCGAGGAACTGCAGGCCACGTACACGAAAAACGACAATTTCCTGTTCGTGCTCGAGCCGGCCGGCGGCGACGCGTTTTCCGCCGACACACTGACCGCGGTCGAGACGCTCACCGAGGCGGCCTGGAAGATACCCTACGCGATCCGGGTCGATTCGATCAGCAACTTCCAGCACAGCTACGGCATCGAGGACGACCTGATCGTCGAGGACCTGTATCGCGACGCCGGAACGCTTAGCGCCGCGGAGCGATCACGCCGCGGCGGAGTTGCCCTGGCCGAGCCGCTGTTGCGCGATCAGCTCGTCACTCAGGACGGCGCCGTCACCGCCGTCAACGTCGTGCTTCAGTATCCGGAGCTGAGCCTCACCGAAGTGCCCGAGGCGGTTGCACACGCGAGGGCGTTGCGCGAGCAGATCGAGGCGGCTTTTCCGAGCATCGATATCTCGCTGACCGGTGTATCGATGCTCAATAACGCGTTCGCCGAAACCGGCACATCGGACCTCGGCACGCTGGTCCCGGTCATGTTCGGCGTCATCCTCGTGTTGACACTGCTCATTCTGCGATCCGCAATGGCGACCTTCGCGACGCTGGGTGTCATCCTGTTGTCGACCACGGTCGGCATGGGCTGGGCCGGGTTGGTGGGCATCAAGCTGACACCCATTTCCGGATCGGCTCCCATTATCATACTGACGCTCGCGATCGCGGATTCCATTCATATTCTGACGACGCTCAAGACGGCCATGCGCGAAGGCATGGCCAAAACACAGGCGATCGTCGAGGCGCTGCGTCAGAACCTGCTCCCCGTCAGCATCACCTCACTGACCACCATCGTCGGCTTCCTGGCGCTGAATTTTTCCGACTCGCCGCCTTTCTGGCACCTCGGCAACATCACGGCCGTCGGCATTGCCGCCGCATGGGTTTACTCGATCACCCTGCTGCCGGCCCTGATCAGCATACTGCCGTATCGCCAGACGAAGCGGGACGAGGCCGACCGCGGCGAACGCGCGATGGAGCGGCTGGCCGACTTCGTGGTCACGCGTCCCCGCCGACTGCTGATTGGCGTGGGCGGAGCCGCACTGCTCATCACGGCTTTCATCCCGAGCATTGAGTTCAACGACCAGTGGATCCATTATTTCGACGAGGGCATCGAGTTCCGGCGCGAGTCCGATCAGGCGCTCGAGCACTTCGGCATGTATCCGGTCGAGTACTCGCTACCGGCGCAAACGAGCGGCGGCGTCAGCGAGCCTGAGTATCTGTATCATCTCGAGCGCTTCACCGGGTTCCTGCGCAGTCAGCCGGAAGTCGCGCACGTTTACTCGATGTCCGACATCATGAAGCGGCTCAACAAGAACCTGCATGGTGACGATGCCGCCTATTACCGGATTCCGGAGGACCGCGAACTGAGCGCACAGTACCTGCTGCTGTACGAGCTGTCGCTCCCGTACGGGCTCGACCTCAACGACCGGATCAATATCGACAAGTCCGCGACCCGCGTGACGGCCACGTTGAACGACGTCAACTCGATTCAGACCAAGCGGTTCCTCGATTCGACCGGGGCCTGGATGAAGGACAACCTGCCGTCGTGGATGCAGACCGATCCGACCAGCGCATCGGTGATGTTTACCTACATTACCGATCGCAACGTCGAGAACATGATCACAGGAACGATCATCGC
>JBHIDG010000146.1:0-7767 GCA_046760025.1 Woeseia sp.
CACGGCATTCGGCGGCATCCTGGGGATGATCATGGCCATCCCGCTGACCGCCTTCGCGGTCGTCTTCTGGCGGCTGGCCAGGGAGAAGTACATCGAAGAGTGGCTCTGATGCCGCCGCGGTGCCCTCGACTCGGGAGATCCTGAGCACGGACGGATATCCGATCAGTGGGTTCGACGCGGATGCGGTCTTCACGCCGGACGATATCCTTGCCGGCGCCGAGCCCGAAAGCCCCGTGGTCATTTATGACTTCGACCACTATTACATGGGGAGTTGCCTGGCCGAACTACTGCGGCAGCGGGGCAGCGAGGTCACAATAGTGACACCGGCGAACGCGGTTTCTGCCTGGACTTTCATGAACAATGAGTCGGCCGATATTCGAGTGCGGATGATCGATCTCGGTATAACGACTATATTGGAGCATTACGTTATCGGATTCAGTAATGGCTCGGTGGAGCTCACGAACATCTATCACGATAGCGATGTCAGTTCGATAAGGAGCGCATCGCTGGTTGTGGTCGGTGTAAGAACGGGTGACGACGGTCTGTATGAGGAACTCGATGCCGATCCCGAACGACTTGCGAATACCGGCCTCAGCTCATTGCGGAGCATCGGCGACTGTCGAGCACCCGGCACTATTGCGCACGCAGTGTATTCCGGACATGAATGTGCCCGAACTATCGATGCCGGCGACTCCATTCAGCCCTTCGCATGGGAGCGACCGAGACTTTCAGGATAATCGCGCGCGGTCCGGCCACGGCCCCCAGGATAGCCGACCCCTTGACTTACGGTGGTGTGATGATCAATGGCAGCAGCGACTACCGAATAGACGCCATGCCCTTCGGCGGTGCGCGGAGCTCCGGTCTCGGTCGCGAAGGAGTGCGCCACGCCATCCGCGAAATGACCGATTTGAAAACCGCTTGCTTTAACCTGTGACACTAATGGCGAGACCGACCAAAAAATATGATCTGGCATTGATCGGCTTCGGCAATGTAGGCCAGGGGCTGGCCGAGATCCTGTCAAAAAAGACCCCACTGCTGCGTGAGAGATTTGGCGTCGATATTCGCATCGTCGCTGTCTGCGACCTCTACAAGGGCAGCATCGCCGACGCAGACGGTCTTGATCCTCAGGCTTTGCTGGATCACATCACCGAAAAGGGTGACCTGAAGGAGTTTCCTGCTCCCGATAAGGGCTGGGATGCCCGTGAATCGATCGAATTGAGCGGCGCCAATGTATTGGTGGAGCTGTCCTTTACCGACCTCGAGACCGGTGAGCCGGCACTGAGCCACATGATCCAGGCGCTCGAGTCGGGAATGCATGTCGCCACCACCAACAAGGGGCCGGCGGCACTGCATTTTCCAAAATTGCTGGAGTTGAGCAGGGCTTACGGTGGCGAGATCGGCGTTGAGGGCACCGTCATGAGCGGCACACCCGCCCTGGCTCTAGGCGTGAACAGGCTGGCCGCAGCCGGCGTGACCCGCATTCAGGGCATTCTCAACGGCACGACCAACTACATTCTTGGCGAGATGGAGAATGGCGCGGACTATGCAACTGCTTTGAAAGATGCCCAGGCCAAAGGTTACGCCGAGGCAGATCCCACCGGCGACGTGGACGGCCACGACGCCGCGGCCAAAGTCGTCATACTGGCCAACCTGGTGATGGGTCAAAGCATGACCATGGACGATGTCAGCTGCACCGGCATCAGCGGGCTCACCCGTGCCGAAATCCAGTCGGCGCAGGCCGAGAATCGGCGCTGGAAACTGATCGGGACGCTCGAGAGCGCAAACGGCCGGATTCACGGGTCCGTCAAACCGGTCAAACTGGATGCGACGCACCCTTTGTATGGTGTCAGTGGCGCTACCAATGCTGTTACCTACAGCACTGACCTGCTGGGCGACATCACTCTGATCGGTCCGGGAGCAGGCAGAGTCGAGACCGGTTACGCGATCATCGGCGATATCCTGTCCTTTCCCAACCAGTCGCGATCCTATACATGGTGAATCGACAGCCGCTCGCGCCCGAATGAATCATTCGGCTTGGAAGACATGGCGAGTCACGGCGAACTTCCGACGCTGCGGATTCGCCGTCTAAACCACACCTTTGGTCATCGACTTCGGATAGCAGATGACCAAGACACCTACTTTACGGCCGCGTCAAATACGCCGTACCAAGGCCGGCCCGTCGGCGTGAATCGCGCATTAAAATAGCTGAAATTCCTGAATAAATCGCCGATTTATAGCAAACTGGCGCAAAGAATGGAGTCGGACCAGTAGGTATGAGCCTGTTTTCCGAGCTCAAGAATAGAAAAGTCTTTACGACCGCGGCGATCTATGTCCCAGCTGCTTGGCTCATAGCCGAAATCCTCATCTTCCTGGCTGACCGCTTAGGCGCCCGGCAGTGGGTGGGCGATGTGATTGCAGTGCTTTTCATACTGGGGTTCCCCGTTACCTTGTTGCTGTCTTGGTTGTTCGATTTCACCAAGGACGGCGTCAAGCGCACATCACCCGGTACACCCTTGGGAATAACGGTGTTGACGGTCTCGGGATTATTTTTGAGTACCGGCGCCTATATCTCATACCAGTTATTCTCCGGCCGCTTGTCCGAGATCAGCGTCGCCATACTTCCGTTGAAGACCAACGTGGCGGTTCCCGCGGCCCAACCCTACGGATTCGGCATTGCGGACAGCCTGCGCTCATCCCTGCAGCAGATTCCTGTATTCAGGGTGCCGGCGCGCATCTCCTCGGAGGCCGCAGTTAAGGCCGAGTTGGATATTCCGGGCATCGCCTCGCAACTGGATGTCCAGTACATCGTCGAAGGCACCCTGGAGATGGTCGGGGGGACGTTGAATGTTTCCCTCTCACTGATCGGTGACGGTGGCGATGTTCGATGGTCGGAGCGTTTTCAACGCACCACCAGAGAAATATTCAATCTGCAAAATGATCTGGTCCGGGCAGTGGCGCTCGAACTCGGACTGGACGAGTCCAACGATCACCTGCAAAGAACCATCAGGAAACCTGCGCCGACGCAGGACATGGAGGCGCATCGGCTGTTTTTGCAAGGAAAGTACGGAGCGCTCGAACCGGGTGTATCCCAGGTGGAATCCGGCGGCATGGCGGCCTTGAAAGCGGCCAGGCAACGTGACCCCGGCTATGCGGCCGTCTATCCGGCCATCGCTTTCTTGTACGCCTTTGATTGTTGGCTTCTACGCGACCGCCGGAGCCCAAGTTGTGAACTGGCCGTCAACTACGCTACGCAGGGTCTGCAGATCGATCCCGATCAAGCCGACGCACTGACCATCCTCGCGCTGGTCCATGCACTCCGCTACGAATATTCTGAAGCGCAGGCCGCGATAGATCGTCTTCTGCCCCTTGCCGACCAGGCACCGGACGCTCCCTCATTGCCTTGGGCGTATTTGCACCTCGGTCGCCTGCAACCGGCCTGGGACAGTGCTCGGGAGTTTTATCGCAATAATCCATTGAATATTTTCGCGGTCGCCAACCTGGTGCTCTGGGCATCCGCGTTGAAAAAAGACGATGCCCTCGCGGAATATTACGAAAACATCATGCTGGAGTTGTCGGAATTTTCTATTCTCATGGGCTACCCGGCGACGAGGGACCATCGGGTGGACTTGGCAACCGCGATTCAAGACGCACGCAAAATTCTGCCCTTTTGGGGCATTTCGTCACCAGACCTCGCGGATATCTGGGTGCGCCCGGTCTACGACCCCTCACTCAGACGAAGCGCATTGGAAAAATTGGAAGCCTTGTATGAGCACGGTGACATCCAGCCCGCAACCTATTGGAAGACGCTGATTGTTCTGCACCAGACGGACGGTGCGGTGAACATGGCGTTCGATTTATTCGACCAGGGACTCCTCGAGCCACCGGAATTCTGGATTGATCTGCCAGGAGGAAAAGAATTCCGCAGTCATCCGAGATTCATGGAGCTAGTGGAGTACATTGGAATTGCGTCTTATTGGGATGATGCGGGTTGGCCGCCTTTTTGTGAACTTCGTGGGAACGAACATTTTTGTGGCCTGGACTTCGAAGTCGAATAAGAGTATCTGCGTGTTGACCGATCGCACAGGAATCCATCTAACAAAGTCGACCAATTTTTTCTTGCCCTGTATGCGAACTGGAGTGCGCAGTGCACGGGCACTGCTGGCGATCCGCGTGCTGTCCCGGTCAACGTTGATAGCTCGTACGGATGCCAATCGTTCTCGGGCGATTGGTGACGAACTCCCCGTTAAGTCGACAACAGAGCAAGACTGCCTGTTTGTCGAACATGTTTTCGACGAATAGCTTTGTGCGCCACCGCTCGTTCTCGAAACCGGCGTGGAGATTCACCAAAGTGTACGACGGATGCCTCATGCGGACATTTACGTCGATATCGCTGAAGGATTGGCCCGTATACTCCAGGTCTGCGCGCACGAAGCCTTTGTAGTTACCGAATGCCGGAAAATGGTGCGTAGACACCAAGCTGGCTGTCATGTCCGGGACGTTGGGTAGCCCCGTGCCCGCCGGTGCATCGATGTCGGGATTCGGGATCGTCTCTTTTAGTGCCGCGTCAGTATACCCGGCGCTAAACGCCAGCTGCCAGTGGTCGTTGATTAACGCGCTAAGCTCGAACTCGACGCCGTCGCTGCTTGCCTCGCCGCTGTTGTCGACGAAGCTGACGTTGCACGCCTGCGAGAAGACGATTATCTGGGCGTCCGACCAGTCGATGTGGTAGACGGTTCCGTTCAGCGAGAGATGATTGTCAAGCTAGCTCGTCCTCGCGCCGAGTTCATAGTTCCACAGCGTATCGGATTCGTACGTCGGCGGGGCGTTCGCACACTGTCCGACGACAAAGGAATCGTTGGCGCCACCCGGCCGATAGCCCTGTGACGCCAAGACGTAGACCATGGCGTCCTCGTTCAACCGGAATGCCAGAGAGCCTTTCACATTGACGCCGTCCTCGTCCGACCCGACGTCATTGACAATGTCGAAGCCGCTGGCAAATAACCCGCTGGACACGTCATCGAGGTGCTTGGCAATGTCGTACCAGCGCGCACCGACCGTCGCTTCCCATCGTTCGGCGAGTTGATAGCTCACTTCGCCGAACACGCCGTAGTCCTCCCGAGTACTTCGACGTTGCACTTGGAGTAAGAACTCCTCCCCGTCCGGCAAGCCGCTGCATGTGGGAAACGGAGCATTCGCCGGAGGCGGCGGATTGAAGAATTGACAGAATGGCGTGTTGTTGAAGCCCACCGCCGGGATGAGGTCGTCCCGCGGCACCTCCTGATCGAGGTAGAAGAATCCAGTGAGCCAGTCGAGGCGCCCCTCCGAATTGGACGTGACGCGAATCTCCTGGGTGAAGACCTTCTGCGTGTATTGCGTATCATTTGGCGCGACGAGGTAGGCGCCGAAGAAAATGTTCGTCTCGTCGGCCAGATCGATTAATAGTGCCGTCTCGTTCTCGAAGTAGGAGGTGACCGAGATCCAGTCGGCCCGAGGTGTCGTGTACTCTATCTCGAGGTTATAGAGAACCACCTCTTCGTCCTGGGACTCGTCCACCAGCAGCGCCAACTGATAGTCGTCCTGGATCGCCAGCCCGACCTCCGGCTTGCCGACCGGATCCACTTCGTTGAAAGAACCCACCTTTAGGTCATGGTACTGGATCTTGCCGGTAAACATGAGATTGTCACCGATCCTCGTCATCCCGCTCAATCGAAAGCCCAGCGTTTCGTCCGAGTTGACGTTGGCGCGGTTGAACCCGATGTCGTCGATGTAACCGTCTGTATCCCTGTAATGTGCGGCCAGGCGCAACGCCGACCTGTCCTGGACGAGGGGCTGATTCAAGACGGCATTGAACGCGTAGTTGACGTCGCCATGATTCGTGCTGGAAATTGTAGCCTCATAGAATTGCGTCGAGGCTGTGGCATCGGGTCTGTTGGTGATGGTCCGTATGGCCCCGCCCATGGTGCTGGCGCCGAACAACGTGCCCTGGGGGCCGCGCAGCACCTCGACGCGATTAACGTCGACCAGATTGAAATCGGGCGGCCTCGTAAAGAAGCCCTCGGGATTAGTGAGCAGGGTATCGTCGAGATAGGTCGCGGTCAGGGCCTCGTCAGCCCGAGCGGTCAAGTTTCCCGACAGCCCCAGGATCGCGACCCGCGTCCCAAAGGCCCCCGCATCCGTGACAGCCAGCGAGGGTATTTGCCGCCAATAGTCGTCCCAATTCATAGCACCTGCCTCTGCCAAATCCTTCGTGGTCAGTACGCCGACACTCAGGGCAGTGTCCTGAAGGCCAGAATAGCGCCGGGTCGCGGTGACGATGATCTCTTCTAAAACATCCCGCGACAGGCGCCTCGAGGACCCGGAGTCCTCAGCTGGCCCCGCGGGTTCGTTGCTGGTCTCTGCAGCAAGCTGCGGATCAGGCAGTTCGGCAGCTGGCGGTTCCGCCGCCTTCGCCTGAAGGCTGGTCGAGAGAGCGTACGCGGTCGCGTACAACAGGACTGAGTGCGGCTGATACATTTCGCCGGCTCCACATACGAGCACTTTCGGATAGAGGACTTCCCTGTCGCGCTGGAGCAAATAGTAGCACTCGAAGGGGGCATGACTAGGCACCGAACACGATAGTGGCGCTGGTCTGCGGTCTCCACTCATCGCTTCATCTCGAAGATAGCCCGCCTTATCCAGATTCAACTGCTGCATGAGCGCGGTGAACGTCGGGTGGTCGCGAATGCGATCTGAGCAGGCAGACTGCATCGGCATAGAAGGAGCGCTGACGGGGTTACTGCGCGCTGCACTGCCCGAATATTGCCGGGCTCGGCGGTTCGGACCGGTTGTGATTCGTCAGGTACTTAAGTTCACCGGCGTCTAGAGTGCACTTATCAAGAACAAATACTTACAAACGCCCAAATGCCTTCGCGAGGCGGGGCCTGCCGGTTCACGAAGCCGCGAAACGACGTAGGATCCACATACGAAGGCGCGCTCCCTGCAACAACCATCGGCTATTCGATGGTGATTCGGCCGGGCTCGCCTTGAACGACACGTCCGACTCGCCAAATCGGTTCACCGGCCTTTGCAAAGTTTTTCTCGATCGTCTCTGCTGCAGCGCCGTCAATCGCGCATAAAAGGCCTCCCGACGTTTGCGGATCGTACAACAGCGCTTCTTGCGCTTCGGTTAGCTGTTTGCTGTCGTCTATCCAAGGCCCGTAAAAATCACTGTTGCGTTTACCGCCACCGGTAACGACTCCCTGGGTGGCGAAATCCTCCGCTTTGGGAAGCAGCGGAATGCGCTCCCATCTGAGTCGCAATGAGACGTCCGACAGATGCGCCATCTGATGTGCATGCCCGGCGAGCGAGAAGCCCGTCACATCTGTAAGCGCATGCACCTGCTTCAGATTTTCCCGCAGGAGTGTTGCCGCGCCCCCGTTGAGTCGGAGCATGCTTTCGACTGCCGCGTTGAATTCAACCTTGCCGATTGCGCCGGATTTGTGGGCGGTCGCGAGAATGCCGGTGCCGATCGGCTTTGTCAGGTAGAGCGCATCTCCGGGACGTGCACCCTCATTGGTCAGTAACTCTCCGTCCTGCGCAAAACCGATGACCGCCAGCCCGTATTTCGGTTCACGGTCAACGGTCGTATGACCGCCGGCTATGACGGCGCCGGCTTCGCGAACCTTTTCTGCGCCCCCTCTCAAGACCTCGGTGATTATTTCGCTCTCCATGTCGTCAGGAAACGCCGCAAGATTCAGGGCAAGAACCGGCACGGCGCCCATGGCATAG
>JBHIDG010000147.1:0-7720 GCA_046760025.1 Woeseia sp.
GATATCTATCACACGAATGGCTGGCCGCGCTCGGATGCCGCCAATAACTTCCGGTCCGATACCAGCCGCGCGTTCGTATCCGACGGCGCGGGCAGGTTCGAGAATCAGGCGGCCGAGATGGGCCTGGATGATACGGAACAAGGGCGCGGCGTCGTTTGCGCTGATCTGGACAATGATGGCGATACAGACATTCTTCAGTTGCATCGCTCGCAGACGCTAGCCGCGACGCTCTGGCGAAATGACACGAACAGTAACAATTTCCTGAGCGTGAAGCTCAGGGGAAGACCACCAAATACCGAAGCGGCTGGCGCCCGGATTATCGTTAGCGTCGGTGGTGTCTCCCAGATGCGGGAAATCTGCATCGCGAGCAATTTCGTGTCCCAGAATCCCACCGTGCAAACCTTCGGCCTCGGCAACGCAGCTCAGGTAGATGAGCTGAAGATTGAATGGCCTGATGGCAGTCAATCCATTATGGCAGACGTTCAGGCAGGCCAGTTCGTCTCAGTCGATCACCCGGACTTGCCCTGAGATCATCGGCGCGTGCTGATCGACAGATAGCGTATAGATTCCGCCCCCTGTGTCAGGAATGCACCCACTGAAGAATGGTGGGCCTGGTAGGACTCGAACCTACGACCAAGGGATTCACTCGAACCATTCATTTCTGAATGGAGTGGACTATCTCATCACCCTCAACCGGATTGTTAGGGGCGGGACGCTCTAGCCTGTCATTAAGAACACTGAAGTTCTCAGGTAGTCTCTGCACCTTCCGAAGGTGCACCTCCGGCTTGGCTCAGGGTTGCCATCAGCCTGACTGCTAAGGTTTCCCTGAATTCATCCCGTTCACTTCACGCCTTTCGACGTAAACGCACCATTTTGATGAGTCCCCTGCTCTAACCAACTGAGCTACAGGCCCACTTAATGTCTTCTGTATTCTACTCCATTACACGGGAACCGCCCGTCATGACGGGCTCCGCCACGTGCCGACCGGGTGATCAGTCTTCTATCAGGAAGCTCCTGAGCTGGTCCGAACGCGTCGGGTGGCGCAGCTTTCTTAATGCCTTGGCTTCGATCTGACGGATGCGCTCGCGTGTCACGTCGAACTGCTTGCCGACTTCCTCGAGGGTATGGTCGGTGTTCATGTCGATGCCGAACCGCATTCTCAGCACCTTGGCTTCCCTCGGCGTCAATCCGGCCAGCACCGAATGGGTGGTCTCCTTCAGGCCTTCCGATGTTGCCGAATCGACCGGTGAATGGACCGTCTGGTCCTCGATGAAGTCTCCGAGATGCGAGTCCTCGTCGTCGCCGATCGGTGTCTCCATGGAGATCGGTTCCTTTGCGATCTTCAGTACCTTTCGGACCTTGTCCTCGGGCATCTCCATGCGCTCGGCAAGCTCGTCCGGGAGCGGCTCGCGGCCCATTTCCTGAAGCATCTGGCGGGAGATGCGGTTCAGCTTGTTGATCGTTTCGATCATATGCACGGGTATGCGGATCGTGCGCGCCTGGTCGGCAATCGATCGTGTAATCGCCTGGCGGATCCACCAGGTCGCGTAGGTCGAAAACTTGTAACCGCGGCGGTACTCAAATTTGTCGACGGCTTTCATCAGGCCGATGTTGCCTTCCTGAATCAAATCGAGGAATTGCAGGCCGCGATTGGTGTATTTCTTGGCGATGGAGATCACGAGCCGAAGGTTTGCCTCGACCATTTCCTTTTTCGCCCGGCGCGCCTTGGCCTCGCCGATGGACATCTGCCGGTTGATCTCCTTGATTTCCGCGATCTTGAGGTTAGTCAGTGTCTCGACTGCGCGAAGCTTGCGTTGTGCCCGCAACACGTCGTCCTTGAGTTTTGCCAATGTCGAGGAATGTTTGCGCTTGGCACGAATGTGTTTCTCGATCCACTTGAGATCGGTTTCGCGCTTCGGAAAGCTCACCAGAAAATCTTTTTTCGGCATGCCGGCATCGCGAACGCAGATCTGCATGACTTGCCTTTCCTGGGTGCGAATGACGGAAACCGAGCCGCGCAGGTTGCGAACGAGCATGTCGAACATCTTGGGCGCGAGCTTTAACTCCATGAGCTTGTCGGCGAGGTCGGCGCGGCACTTGATGGTCTTTCTATCGGCGCTGCCATGCTTCTCGAGCAGCGTGAGCGTTCTCTTGTAATTACGTCGAATCGCTTTCATTCGAGCAGCAACTTCCACAGGATCCGGCCCGGTATCGATGACATCATCCTCGTCGTCATCGCTGTCGTCGCCAGCGCCGGACTTTGTCACGGGCGATTTGATTTCATCAGGTTCATTCGGGTCGATAAAACCAACCACGAAGTCCTGCATCCGGGTCTCGCCGGCGGCCACTGCATCGCAGACTTCGAGCAGCTTTTCTATCGTCGGCGGAAAATGCGCCATGTGATACTTGACCTGGTTCAGTCCGTCTTCGATGCGCTTGGCAATTTCGATCTCGCCCTGACGTGTCAGGAGTTCAACCGTGCCCATTTCGCGCATATACATTCGGACGGGATCGGTCGTCCTGCCGAATTCTGCGTCGACGCTCGCCAGCGCTGCCTCGGCTTCTTCGGCGACGTCCTCGTCATTGGATACGGCGGCGTCAGACAGCAGCAAGGACTCGGCATCGGGCGCTTTCTCGTGCACTGCGATACCCATATCGTTGATCATATTGACGATATCCTCGATCTGTTCCGGGTCGACGATGTCGTTAGGAAGGTGATCATTGACCTCGGTGTAGGTGAGGTAGCCTTGTTCCTTGCCGCGGGCAATCAAGTCCTTGAGTTGTTGTGCCTGCTTGTTGCCGCTGATCATTGCGCGTTTGTCGCTCAAAACGGTCGGGCCTCCATGTGAAAAATACAAACGGTTAATTATAATATTTTGACTGAGTCTAATCCATAAATCAGCCGCTAATGCCGGGTCCCCGGCGGTGCTCCCGGAGCTCCGCACGCTCGGCTTCCGTTAGCGAGCTAAGCCTTTCTTTCTCGATCAAATCATCGACTCGTTCCCGCCGCCGCAAGGCAGCCAACTGCTCCAGGCTGTCGTGCAACTCCGCCGCCGGGTCGAATTCCTCGTCATCGGGCAGCTCGGACGCCGCCAGTTTGCCCAGGTGCCGGCCCTCTTCGCGGTCTCGCCAACGCTCCAGAATGCCGGCTGTCGTCATATTGGGTTCGGCTTGCAAAGTTTCAATGAGTTCCCGCAACAGATCCGTGCCGGGCCTGGTCACGCCGGAGAGTTTTTGGGTGTCCAGCCCCTTGCCGGCCTCGGGATGATTCAGCAGCAGCGTAATTGCCCGCCTGACCACGGAGAGCCTGCCGGTGCCGGGCCCTGTTCCTGCGCCGCGGATACCCGCGATACCACTGGCTGCCCCTCGTCGCGCGCCTGCCTCCCGGCCCTTCGACAACAGCGCGTCGAGCTTGGCTGCCGACAGGCCGACAAATTCCGCGAGCCGCCCGGTCAAAAGCTCGCGGTAAACGCCGTGTGGAATGCGTTGTACCAGCGGCTTTGCCAACTCGGCAAACCTTGCCCGGCCATCGACCGTGTCCATATCGACCTGTCTCGCCAGCTCGTCCACCAGGAAATCGGATAATGGCACCCCCTTGTCCAGCGCTTCGTCGAATGCCCCGGGTCCATGGCTTTGCACGAACGAATCCGGATCCTGACCCTCCGGCAGGAACACGAAGCGAATCTGGCGGCCCTCGCGTATCTGAGGGAGAGCGTTTTCCAGGGCGCGCCAGGCCGCGGCCCTTCCTGCGCTGTCGCCGTCGAATGAGAAAAACACCTCGTCCGTCAGCCGGAACAGGCGGTTCAGGTGATCGTCGGTGGTGGCCGTTCCGAGGGTGGCGACGGCGAACTCGATGCCGTGTGTCGCCAGGCCGATCACGTCCATGTAGCCCTCGACGACAACGAGCTTGTCGATGGCTCGAACAGCCTGGCGGGCCTCATACAGCCCGTATAGCTCGCGGCCCTTATGAAACAGGACCGTCTCGGGGGAATTCAGGTATTTGGGCTGGTCTCCGCCCGAGACCCGGCCGCCGAATCCGGTGCATCTGCCCCTCGCATCCCGTATCGGGAACATGATGCGGTCACGGAATCGGTCGTAGTGACTGGAATTGTCCTTGCGAATAATGAGGCCCGTGGCGAGCAAGCGCTCGATCATGTCCTTCGATGTGCCGAACTTGTCGAGTACGTTGCTCCAGCCAGGCGGCGCGTAACCCAGACAGAAGCGTTTTGCGGTCCTGCCGTCGACACCGCGGCTCTTCAGATAATCCTTGGCAGTATCATTGCTCTTGAGGTTCGCCTGGTAGTAACGCTCGACTCTCGCGAGCAGCTCGAACAATTCGTCGTAACGCCGGGCCGGGCGCTGCCCCTCTTCGTGGGGCACCTCGATGCCCATGGAGCCGGCCAGACTCTCGACCGCCTCGACGAAGCTCATGTGGTCGTATTCCATCAGAAAGCCGAGTGCCGTGCCGTGGGAGTCGCAACCGAAGCAATGATAGAAACCCTTGGCGGGACTCACGGTAAAGGAGGGCGTTTTCTCGTCGTGAAACGGGCAATTCGCCTTGAATTCGCGACCCGCCTTCTTGAGCTGAACACGCTTGCCGATGACGTCAACGATGTCCGCGCGTGCGATCAGGTCGTTAATGAAATGCTGAGGAATCAAGCCGCTCATGGTCTGTATTAACGAATACTCTCGCTCTCAGGGTCTCAACCCGACGCTCCTGGTAATTGCCGGACTGATTTAAAGAATAGCCAATGAGACCGGCGGCGCCACTCGATCTGTGTTCAGTCGGCGCCGAGCCGTTTTTTCACACTGGCGCTCACCGCTGCCATATCCGCACGGCCTGCGGCCTTCGCCTTGACCCGGGCCATGACCCTGCCCATGTCACGCAGGCTTTCGGCGCCCGAGTCGACAATCGCCTGCTCGATGATTTCGTCGAGTTCGGCCTCGCCGAGCTGTTCAGGCAGATACCCCAGCAGAACCTCGATTTCGGCGAGCTCGATATCCGCAAGATCCTGCCTGCCGCCGTCCCTGAACTGATTGACGGAGTCGCGCCGCTGCCTGACCATCTTGTCGAGCACCCCCAGTACGCCGGCATCGTCGAGTTCGGTTCGTTTGTCGACTTCGACCTGCTGGATCGCGGCACGGATCAGGCGCAGCACCTTGAGCCGGTCTTTGTCGCCGGTTTTCATCGCGCTTTTAGTGTCTTCTGAAATCCGGGCCTTGAGCGTCATACCGTATCCGCCACAATCGGTATCCGGGCCGAAACTCGGGCAGGGTCCCGTGCCTAGTAGAGGCGTTTGCGCCTCGAGTTTTCGCGCGACAGGCGCTTCAGATGCCGCTTGACTGCCGCCGCCTTCTTTCGTTTGCGTTCCTGAGTAGGCTTCTCGTAGAACTCACGACGGCGGAGCTCGGTCAGCACTCCCGCTTTTTCACAGGCGCGCTTGAACCGGCGCAGGGCGGCGTCGAAATACTCATTTTCTTTTATGCGGACACTCGGCATACGAATACGTTTATCTGCTCAGATACAAAGAAACCCGGCACAGTGGCCGGGGCGCGACTGCCCATAATATCCGAAGATGGTCATGTTGCAAAGCGCCGGGGCCGATTTTCGGTCGGCTCCTGGGGTATGATGCGGCGCCTATGAGGGTCTTAGGCGTGGAAACCAGTTGCGATGAGACAGGTGTCGCCGTGTTCGACACCGAGCGTGGCCTCGTCGCGCAGGCGCTGCACAGCCAGATCGATCTTCACAAGGTCTATGGCGGGGTGGTCCCCGAGATAGCATCCAGGGATCACGTTCGCCGTCTGCTGCCGCTGATCAAGGCGGTGCTCGGAGACGCCGGGATTCTGCGGGCAGACGCAATCGCCTACACCGCCGGTCCGGGGCTCGTCGGCGCGCTGATGGTCGGAAGTGGGCTGGCGAACGGACTGGGCCTGGCCTGGAACTGTCCGGTAATCCCCGTACACCACATGGAGGGCCACCTGGTGGCGGCAATGCTGGAAGAAGCACCGCCCGATTACCCGTTCCTGGCACTCCTCGTGTCCGGCGGCCACACGATGCTGGTTGCCGTGCAGGGGCTCGGACTCTATGACGTGCTCGGCAGAACGCTCGACGACGCCGTCGGCGAGGCATTCGACAAGACCGCGAAGCTTCTGGATCTCGACTATCCAGGCGGCCCGGCGCTCGCGGCACTGGCGGAAGACGGTAATCCCCGGGCCTACTCGTTTCCGCGGCCGATGCTCAAGAGCGGGAGCCCCGATTTCAGTTTCAGCGGCCTCAAGACTGCGGTGATGATGCAGGTCAGGGAATCGGTCGCGCTCGGCACGATCGAAAGTGTCCGCGCCGATATCGCCGCGTCGTTTCAGCGTGCCGCCGTGGACACGCTGGTGAAAAAAACGGTGCAGGCCGCGAAGCAGTCGAATCTCGGGCGAATCGTGGTCGCCGGCGGGGTCGGCGCCAACCTTCGACTTCGCGAGGAACTGGCCGCAGAATTCGACGGATGCGTCTATTATCCGCGCCCCGAGTACTGCACCGACAACGGCGCGATGATTGCGTTGGCGGGGGCGCTTCGTCTGCGCGACGGGTCGCAACCGGCTACGATTCTCGCGCACGCGCGATGGTCGCTGGAAAGCCTGACGCCGCCCGGTTCGGCAAGCGCCGCATAGAGACACCCCGATGGACACGATTTTCCTGCACGATCTGAGAGTCGAGACGATCATCGGAATCTGCGAGTGGGAGAGAAAGATCCGTCAGACCGTCAGCATCGATCTGGAAATCGGTGCCGATGGCAATCGCGCAGCGGCATCGGACAGGGTTGAGGAGACGCTCGATTACAAGAAGGTCGCCAAACGTGTGCAGCGTTTCGTCGCCGAGTCGAGCTTTCAACTCGTCGAGACGCTCGCAGAGAGGATTGCCGAGACCGTGATCGGGGAATTCGGGGTCCCCTGGGTCGAGGTTTGCGTCAGTAAGCCCGGTGCGGTCCGCGGGGCGAAAGACGTCGGGATCAGGATCCGGCGGGAAGGGAACGACTAGCCGAGGGCCGACCGTCTATCTCGGCCTTGGCAGCAACATCGACCTGTTGCGCTTCGGCTTCGTGCTGGGCCGCTCGCCCGGTTTGCGCCGGAACTTATCCACCCGGCAACTCATCGAAGCATTGCGGAGCATTGGAGCGAATTCGACAAGGGACGTCATCCGATTACGCGGCAATGCGTTATTTTGTAAAAAGGCGGCCGGGCATCATGCGGATGTCACATAAGCCGGGTACTGATACCGAGCGAAGTCCCGGCGCGAGAGAGTAAAATGGCGGCCTGCAAGGAGACGGTGATGCTCAAGTTCCTCCATTTGCTGGCGGCGATGGCGCTGACGCTGTCGGGCTGCAGCTCCTCGGACACGAGTTTCGGCGGGCAGGGCCCCGCGTCGTGTACGAATGACGCGCAAAAGCAGTTCGTGCTCGACGCTATGAATGACGTGTACTTCTGGTACCAGCTCCTGCCGGCCAGCGTGGATCTGAGCCAGCACGCGACGCCGGAAGCGCTGCTGGATTTCCTGATTTCGTTTCAGCCGCTCGACAGGTTCAGCTTCATCACATCCGCTCAGGCCGACGCCCAGTTTTTCGGCGAAGGCAAGTTCGAGGGATTCGGTTTCAGCAGCCGGTTCGAAGCGGCCGACGACCTTCGTTTTACCCGCGTGTTCGCCTCCAGTCCCGCCGCGCAGGCGGGATTT
>JBHIDG010000148.1:0-7567 GCA_046760025.1 Woeseia sp.
TGATTGTGAGCATTATCATTGGCAGAGAAATCACCGTCTCGGCCCTGCGCGAATGGATGGCGAGCATAGGCTCGAGAGCCACTGTGGCTGTAAGGTGGTCGGGCAAGATCAAGACGGTTTTGCAGATGTTCGGCATCGGTTTCATGGTCTACCAGCACCACCTGTTCGGCATCGACATCTACATCATAGGATTCATACTGCTGCTGATCGCAGCCGGAATGACGCTATGGTCGATGGTCGTCTATCTGCGCGCGGCATGGCCCGCGATCATGAGCAGCAGCTAGAATCTGCCGGCAATACGCTTCCTATCGGCCGCGTCCTTGACAGCAAGCCGCCAGCGGCTAAAATCTCGGCCCTCCGAAAAATGCGGGCGTAGCTCAGCTGGTAGAGCATCTCGTTGCCAACGAGAAGGTCGACGGTTCAAGCCCGTTCGCCCGCTCCAGACACCGAAAGGGCCCCTATCGCAGGGGCCTCTTCAATGTCCGGTGGGGACGGCGGAGTCGGCAAGATCGATCAAACGGACCGCAGGGCGACCGGCCGGACTATTCGCGCAAACGCAGGCGGACAAGCTCCCTCTGGTGAGTATGCGGCCCTTCAGGATGTCCGCATAGATGTCTCGGGAATCTCGTATGTCTTCCAACGGATTGCTATCCGCCGATCTCGACGGCCATTGTCGCCGGACTGCATTTTGCTAGAGGGTGTCGATAGAAACGACGGCCGATGCGATCCCGGTGACCCCGTCGTCCATGCGGGTCCATGCGAATACAAGTTTGCCGCCGGCTCGAAGCATCTGCGGCACGCTCAAAGCCGGGATCTGGTCCGACCCGGAAACAATATGCACGGGGCCCATATCCCCGTCCTTTGCTACTCGCCTGACGCAGAGTTCCGCGTGATCTGATTCCGTCTTTCGCAACCAGCTAACCGCTGCGTCTCCATCCGGCAACAAGGCAACGCCGACACGACCCAGGGTCTCTTCGTGAGCAACCTCGACGGGCGCCGAGTACGATTCCCCGGCGTTGTCCGAGAATCTGACCCGGACACGGGGGAGGTCGTCCGCGGCGGTGAACCAGGCAATGGCCACCACAGCTTCGCGTGCATCGATCGCCGGGCCATTCACCGGACAGCCGGGGATCTCCCAGCCGTCGTCGGCCACCGAGCGTCCCTGCTGCCAGCGATGATCGCGATATTGTGAGACATAAATGTCGCGAATCTCGTCTTGCGTGCGATTGCGATAGACCGCCATGGGCTCTCCACTGGTCACCGCGACGTCGGTCTGGCAGCAGTCACAGATCAGATCATCGACGAGCAGCTCGTTGGAGAGTGAGAGGTCGGGCGACACCACTGCCGCCCTGAGGGTCATGCCCGAGGCTGCGTCCTCGTCAGCAGACTCATTGACCATATTGCGCCCGTCCAGCCAGATCAGGCCGGCGCCGGATCGATGTGGAAACAGGCTGACGAAGCCATGCTCGGTGTCGGTGCCGTCTCGGTGCGGAGGAAACGGGTCCGACCAGCCTTTACCCGCATCATTCGATACCGAAACGGCGATGTCGTAGGCATAGCCGCCCGCAGGCCGTCGCACCAGCCAGTGCGATGCCCAGAAGGTATTTGAAATGGGCACGACGGACGGAAAGTCCGCCCAGTTCACGAACCAGTCTTCGCCGCGTGCCACGACCCGGGGTGTCCGCCAGTCGGAATCATCCAACACCGAGAATTTCAGGATGTGACCGGCGCCATCGGGTTGCAGCCAACTCAGCACCACTGTGCCGTCATTTCCCACGTCCAGATTCGGGCTGGTGCTGCCCGGGCCCGCCGGCACTTCGATCCTTCCGATGTCCGGCGGCAGGGTGCATGCGGACAACATGCCGAGCAGCATCAGGCCCAACGACGGTAGTTCCGTGTATCGATTCGTCATGGCGACATTATGCAGTGCCCGTGGGCCGGATGCCTGATTGATTCTGGGTGGACCGGCGTTATACTGCCACGCCTGCCGAGCACAATGCTTCGCATTCACCCACCTGCGGCTAGGTGGCAGAGTGGTTATGCAGCGGCCTGCAAAGCCGTGTACGTCGGTTCGATTCCGTCCCTAGCCTCCATTACCGTTTCAAGAGTTCCAATCAAGCTCAAGAAAGTACGGTAAGTCACCGAATTATAAAATTTACTGCTCAACACCGTCTGACAGCATTCGTTAGCAGCGCTAGATCTTTGGGGTAGTATTTAGGGTACCTCACGTTATTCAAATCGCATACCCCCACTCGGAATCGAACCCATTCCCATGTTGACCGATAGCAAAATTCGCTCTCTCAAACCGCGTAAGAAAGCGTATAAGACCTTAACCGAATCTTGACAGTCGGCTTGTGCGCATGAAGGAGTCACTCAATCGAGCAAAAAAATGTTGCCGCGAAGGGCTGCGGTTTCAACCGATCGATGCAACACATTGGCTAAATCGTTCGGCTGGAGTTTCATAGTTTTACGCCTTTATTAGCCGGTTTTCGAGCGCGTCGATCAGCCTCCTTCTCTTCTATCGAGCGCACGTCTTTCGGGCCCTGTACTCCAAAACGCTTCTCGTAACAGTGCTCGATGAATAGTGGAAGTGGCAATTTCCACGGTTCCTGTCGGTGATTCGCAATTTTGCCCAGCTTCTTCAGATTCATGCCAAGCTCTCTTGCCATCTGCACCTGTGCGTGGGAGAGCCGAAATTTCCGCCTAGCTTCGATCCAAGGCTTGAGCTTCGCCGCAATCGGCTTTTTCTGATCATATGCTCCAATCGCTTTTGGCATTTGATGTCTGTACTACCTGGCCAAGATATCCTTAACTCTATTGCTGTAGTGCTCGAGCTTCTTTTTGTCAAGATCAATCAGAAACGCTTCCTGCAAAACCTCGGATACGGCCTTCTTTGCCGAGTATCCGAAGAGTTCCATCGCCGACATGATGTCAATGGCTTCCGTTTGATAATTATTGAGGTCAGTCACGGCAGCGGCACCGTCTCCCAATGGATTCCATGCAGTCAGTATCTTGCTAATCTCGATAATTTTTTCATCCTCAGTCACGCCTGCCAACTCCTGGATCACTGTCGTTTGAATTTCATCTGCGCTGGTCGCGCTAGCCTTCGGTGTATTCGCCGCGCAGCCATTTTTCTGCCGTGAGTTTTTCGAGTTCTGCGTAATACTCGTCGTTACCCAACGCAGCATCTTTTCCATGCATCAATTCGTACATATGATTGACCAGGATGCTTGCGATTGCATGAACCGCATCGTGACGATCGAGATTCTCATCGATCAATCTGCGAAGCACTGCTTCGACGGGCGTTTCTTCTCCCAGTGCAATCTGATTCTCCACAACGACGTGTAGCAAAGCATGGGTGTTTTCGTCCGGCAGTTCTATGCCAGCCTCCTGGTGGTACTCCGTCACCAAGCTGATGCGCTCATCATCATCGAGCGCTTCCCACTCCTCGGGGTCGGGAACGAGCATTGGGTCGTATTTCTGCATGGGGGCTTTTTTCTCAACAATTTCGGTTCTTGGCCAGTTTCAGTTCATCCCACATCCAGCTGCTGTCATATGGTTCCTGCCCCTGATCGGCGGCGCGGTGCAGTTCATTGTTTTCCAGATTTTTTAGCCACTCGATAACTTTTTGCCGCCCCATTTTGCTCCGTGCGCATTGCCGCGGAGTTTTGTTACCCAGTGCGGGAATGGGTTCATCCAGACACTGGCGGTAGTGCTGGTCCAGTGTGTCATGGATAATTTCAGCGGCAATTTTTGGATCGATGGCGTCAGCAACCTCGCGTTTGCGATCGCCTTGTCGCTGGTTGTCATCTGCCATCATTTGTTCAGGTGTCTGCAGTTTACTCAGGGCCGGGCCAATGAGATTGTGCAAGAGCACCTGTAGGACATCCCGGCCGCGCTCTGCTCGTTCCAGCGAGTTGGTGACAAGCATTAGCACACCTGGCTTCAACTCCAGTGTGCCGATGATTGGGTGTTGTCCTTCGTTTACGGTCTCGAAGGCCATGCCACCTTTTGGCTTGTTACCGATAGTTGCCGGTTCCGGCAACCATATCCATGCCTCAGTACCCAGGCCGTCACGCTCCCATTCAGGGGCGGCGTCCAGGCGCTCGGCAATGTCATCAAGCTTCTCTGCCAGAAACGGGAAACGGGTTTCGGAAAACACCAGTGCCTCACCATCACGGTTAACCATTTCAGGTAACGGTGCCTGTAGTTGCTCCAGCGTATGCACGAGCCAGATGGAGGTGATGGCAGGGCAGGTCTCCTTGAGAAACAAGTCATCCACATTTTCCGACGATGACATCTTGGTCATAGACTCCTTGTCCGCTACCCGCGAGAGCTTCTTGGCAAATTGTTTTCGTGATTTGTTCAGTACCTTGAGCAAGTTTTGCGACGCTCCCTGAGGAAACGGCAGGATGCCACCGGAAAAAGTATGCTTGCCATTCGTATTCAAGACTCGGGCCGCGATCCGGTCCCACTTGACCATGTTCTGTGTGCCCATGTGTTCATGAACACGGACAGTTTTTCCACCACGCACCAGGTCGGACAAGTCACAATGTCGGCCGGGGCAAACCGCGACCACCTCGTAGACACTGAGAACGGAGTCTCGAAGCTGTCGCAGATAGCGGCGGCCGGGAACGCTCTCTCGCCAGCCGCGACGCGTCAGATAATCGTCGATAATGTTTTTGTTATTGGGAGGCAGGCGCCGGCTGAGAAAATCTTCGAATATCATACCAAAGACCATTCCTCCGTAACCGTGCTCCTCAAGTTTCTCGCCGAGTTCCTCTTGGCTGATGTCGACCTGCTCGCAAACCGGCGCAAGATGGGCGTCGAACACAGCTGAGCGTTCACCCGACCACTCGGGTCGGTCCGCCCAGTTCATGGTGTTGCGGATGGCTTTGTCGGTATCGCTGCGTTTTCCCATGCTTTTGTTCCGCTTGAGGATCTGATATTTCGTGACGGATGCTGATTTTACAACTTCAGTTTACATGGGGAGCGAGGGTGCCAGGGGCAAACTGGCTTCTAAGCCGCTACCGGCAACCACTTACTAGTGAGCAAAAGGGCGCTATCACGAGTTTACCGTTAACGATCGTTAATGCTCCAGCTTGAGTCATATCTCTTGATATATATCACGATGTGATATATCATGGGATGTATCAAACGAGGCACGGAAATTATGAGCAACAAACCGGATTTTGAAGGCACCGCCAAAGTTTTTTGGTCGGGGCGTAGCCAAGCGGTGCGGTTACCCGCCGCATGTCGCTTCGAGACCGACGAGGTATACATCAGGAAAGAGGGCGATCAACTGACGCTGCGCCCGCGCGGCAAAGACTGGGCTGCGTATTTCAATGCGAAATCTCGCGGTAGCCTTCCAGCCCGCAAAGATCTCCCGGTGGAGAAACGCGATGCGATCCGATGACGTACATGCTCGATACAAATATGTGTATCTACGTGATCAACGAGCGGGATCCGGCATTGCGTGAGCGATTTGTGGAGCACGCAGGCTCTCTTTTCGTCTCGTCGATCAGCTATGCAGAGCTGGTTTACGGTGTCGTCCATTCTCGCCGCGTCAAGCACAATGCATGCGAGCTCGCCGCGTTCGTCGAGGATTTAGATATCCTGCCATTCGGCCAGGAAGGCGCCGGACATTATGGGGATATCCGTCATGCCCTTACGAAAAAGGGCGGGTTGATTGGCGCCAATGACTTGTTGATTGCTGCGCATGCGCGAAGTATTGACGCGACACTGGTGACTAACAATGAACGTGAGTTTCGGCGTGTACCGAAGCTGCACGTCGAAAACTGGCTAAGACAGACGAAATGATGACTATTCGTCAAATAACAGAGCCGTGGCCGTTAGAAGGCGGTTCCCTGTTTTAGGCGAACCAACGCACAATCCATCAGAGGCAGAAGTACAAGACTCCATCAATAGGGGGGTATTACAGTTGGGGTAAGTTCAGGGGTATATTGCCAGCCGAATATCCTGAAAATGGCGTAGATACGGGCTCTCAGGGCAGAATGCGATTCCGTCCCTAGCCTCCAAAAAACTGTCGCCTGACTGCCAACACGAAGAGGATAAGCAGCATCGGCCATGTCGTGGCGCCGCCACCACCGCTGCTTTCGGTCGTGTAGAAAATCAGGAAACAAGTCCTCGCTACCTTGGCGTCGATCAGGATTCCGGCCCACGCCGAATTACTACTCTCGGCGTTATCGGCCCATACCTGCAGGTCATACGTGGAGGCGCGGTCCGGTTTGGTTGAGCCGCTGAACTGCAACTGAACGATTCCGCCGCTCGGAATACTGCCGAGAGAACAGTCGATTGCGTCGGTACTGGTCGCGCCGCAACTGCCCTGGCTGGTCGTTCCCGTGTAACCCGGGTTGAGATCGCCAGACGGCCCGCCTTCCACCCAATTGAAATCAACGATTGTATTGCTTGACGTGTCGGGACCATTGTTCTTGACCGTTACCGTGAACCTGGCGTTACTGCCGGCGTTTACACTGCTATTGGCGCCAAGAAAGTTCAGCTCGACCGACAGTTGCGCCTGCCCACCGGCCAATCCATTGCCACCGCCTGGCGGCCGCGTGCCACCCGATCCTGTTGCGCCGGCCAATGACCAACTCGCGCCGCCGTCGATCGTGCGATAGACGTTGCCCCCATTCCCCCCGACAAAGATGATATTGCCGTCGTTGCGATCGACGAGCAGACTGCGTATCCACATGCCCGACGGACTGCCAGGTATCAATGTCCAGGTGTCGCCGCGATCCGTACTCTTTACCTGCTGACGACCAAGGGGAAGGGTTCTGGAATTGAGGCGACGGATTTGAACAAGAGCGCGCCCCGGCTTCGCAGAGGCTGGTATCATGCGGCGGCCTTTCCTTACCAGCACGGCGAGTGGAGGGGGTAAGTATTGGGGTTAGCCAATGGCCAAGTGACTGATACGTTCACACGGGTACCTTCCAGGATTACTTTGGATTCCGGCCCTAGCCTCCATTCGTCTCGCAAGGTATCCGGCCCGGGTGGCGGAATTGGTAGACGCTACGGACTTAAAATCCGTTGTCCGAAAGGACGTGCGAGTTCGAGTCTCGCCCCGGGCACCAATCAAGACATTCATTCCAATCCCTTTTATAGAATACCGCTTTGCATGGCATTGCACCGGCATCGGGTGCGTCCGGTGCCCGCAATTGAGGCTCCTGAAGACCCGTGCCGTTCATGGGCCCGCGTGTGCAAACGGAATTGGTGCTAAGATTACCGACCAGGTTGACAGCCTGGCGCAACGTGACGGTTGGTACGCTGATCGCGTGTATCGGGTAGAGCCATGCTCAGGAGTACGTGGTTTGAACGGCTTGTCGGGGCAATCACGGCCAGCGTGATCGTGTCCGGAGCGCTCGCCCAGGTCCCGCCGGTCGGGCCGGGTGTCTGTGTCCCTGCACCCGGATATCCCTGCAACCTGCCGACGGGTCCCTCCAGCGGCCCCACCGACCTCAATTCTACGCTCGGTACAGTGAGTACGATATTGGGCGTGCTCAGTGTCATTCAGGAAATTGAAAAACAGTCGAAGCCTCAAACCGCG
>JBHIDG010000149.1:0-7490 GCA_046760025.1 Woeseia sp.
TCAGACACATCTGGTTGATGAGCCGCTTGTATTCGGCCTCGGACCCGTTACACCAATGGATATCTTCGGGCTGCGTCAGCTTGGCAACCCGATCCACCCAGTTCTGAAGGGCCGACAAAGTCGTTGTCATGAATCTCTTGGCTGTCCTTTTGATAGTTTGGCAGGGGGCCAATCCCCCGCGAAAAGGGCGGCATTATACATTTGCGAATGGCGTGTGCATCAACATGAGCGGGGACCGTCGATGCACCGGCCGAAACCTCGCTCTGCCGCCGATCTGCCTCGCCGCGTGCGGTCTACCGTTTGACAAAAAAGAGGGCCGCCGATTCCGAAGAGAATCGGCGGCCCGGATTCGAAGGCGCGACGGCCCTCGAAGGGGGATCAGGCTGCCCTGTCCTGTTCGCCGGTCTCTTTCGCTGCCGGTGCGGGTTTCTTCGCCCGGGCGACGGCCTTCCCGACAACGGGCTTACCGCCTCTGAGCTCGAAAACCGCATCCTTCACCAGGCCGCGAATCTCGCTGCCGGCGTCCTTGACGATCTCGAACGCCATGCGGGCTTCATCACCCAGGCGAGAGGCATTGTCGGGGATCATATCGATTTGCGTCCTGACGAAGTCCTTCACGTTTTCGGCATGTGCGGCAGCCTTGAGGTGGTCGGCGACGGCGTCGATCTGGTCTTCGACCAGCTTGGTCTGCCGCTTCCAGAGCTTGTTGACGGTCCGGTGGGAAACGCCGGAAAACTTTACGCCGTATCGGGAGATCGTCCGGACGGGCTTCTTGCCCCGGGTCACACGGCCGGCCGCTCTGGTGGTGTTCTTGCGGACGCTCTCCAAGGCCTCGTCGTAGCGGTGGCGGGCCCTGCCCGCGATCTCGCTGATTGAATTCTCGATCTTCAGGTTCATACCGATCTCCTGGTTGTGCAGTGCAACATTGTTGCGGTGCACAATAGGGCTATCGGGCGCTTTTGTCAAGGCCATTCGGAAAAATTTCTTCGTTGAGAAGCCGGGACCGTCCGTGTCCGATCCAGCCGGCGCGGTTTCCATTAATGGGAGTATCGTCCTATATTCAACAGGCCATACGCAGCCTGTTTCCCTGAGTTCGGAAATTACGGAATTCTCGCAAGTGCCGGATTTATCAGGTGAACGAGTGTGAGCCGGTTCACAGTTTGGCTGTGAAAACGGTCACAAAGCCGCCAGAAATCCGGGCTTATTATGGAAACTCGACGGCATTTCCGAGACAGTGTTTGCAGCGCCCCGGGAGGGGAGCAGTTTGCGTGCGCCCGGCAAAGACGGCCCGGGCTACTCGAGGGACATTGTCTTGATAATGACCAAGCGGATTTTCGAGAGGGGATATCGGCCCGGACCGGCCCTTAAAGTTGCCGCTGCCATGGTCCTGATTTCGACCTCGATTCCCGCACTGTCGGCAGGCACTCCGGCAGGCACCGTGATAGACAACATGGCCCGGGTCAATTTCGACATCGCCGGTACGCCGGGCTCACTGACTTCCAACGTCTCCAGCATCACCGTGCAGGAGCGGATCGACCTCGTCGTAACCCTGGCCAGTCCGCAGATCCTGGTCGCCGCCGGTAGCACCAGTCGCGCCCTGCTGTTCACGGTGAGCAACACCGGCAACGGCAGCGAGACCGTCTCGCTGGCAATCGACAGCGCGCTCGGCGGCGACGATTTCGATCCTGTCCCGGCCGTGCCGCCGATCTATTTCGACACGGATGCCAGCGGCGACCTGACCGTGGGCGACGTTGCCTATACGCCCGGCAGCAACGATCCGGTGCTGGCGGCGGACGCCTCGGTCGATGTGCTGCTGGTCAACGATATTCCGGGAGCCGTCGTGAACGGGCAAATCGGCAGGAGCGCCCTGACCGCCGATTCGGCGACGGGAACGGGTGCGCCGGGTGACCTCTTTGCCGGGCAGGGTGACGCCGGCACCGACGCGGTTCTCGGCATGTCCGGAGGCACCGGCAGCGCCACCGGTGAGTACCTGGTGGGCGACGTGCAGGTCAACGTCGTCAAGTCCGTGGCGATCACGGACCCCTTCGGCGGCGCCGAACCCGTACCGGGCGCCACGCTGACCTACACAGTCACCGTCGAGGTGACCAACACCGGAACGGCGGCTGCAAGCGTTGTCAACGATCCCGTCCCGGCCGACACGACCTACGTTCCCGGAAGCATCACGCTGAACGCGGCGGCACTGACCGACCCGATCGATGCCGATGCGGGGGAACTGGACACCGCCGGGGCGCCGACTGTGGTCGTGCGGCTCGGCGACCTGACACAGGCGGACGGCGTCCAGACGGTCGTCTTCCAGGTAACCATTAACTGATCACTCACATTCACGGCCAGGGGGCTGAAATGAAATTTTCGTACTTGTTTGGCTTTGCATTTCTACTTGTCTTCTCCTGCGCAAATGCGATGTCGCAGGAGCAGGGACGTCTTAACGTCACCACCGTTGTTCAGATGGAAAAGGTCACCGTGGGCGACGACGGTGAGAGGCAGACGGAGCTCGTGCCGGCGACCACGGTGGTTCCGGGCGATGTAGTGATCTACACGACCACCGTCGAGAACATCGCCAATGAGGCGGCCGACAACGTCGTGATCACGAATCCCGTCCCGGAACATCTGAGCTACGTTGCCGGGTCCGCGTTCGGCCCGGGCATGGTTATCGAGTTCTCCGTCGACGGCGGCGCAAGCTTCGCGGCAGCCGAAGACCTGACGGTCGACGACGACGGACGAACCCGGACGGCGAGGCCCCAAGATTTCACGCATGTCCGCTTTGTCCTGCAAGGCGAACTGGCGGCAGGCGCGCAGAGTCTTGCGCGCTTCCGCGCACGACTGAACTAGGGATTCGGATTACGAATTCCCACTAGGGATTCGGATTACGAATTCCCGCCAAAGAATCGCACCAAGACGAAACCACACAGGGGAAAGCCGCAGCGGATTGCAGGGTCCGCCGCGGCAATGGGTATCCCTGCCCGGCAGCGAAGCCGGCTGATATTTTGAATGGAGTAAGGAGTACCGTGATGAAAACCTTGAGACAATTGTCAGTCCTTTTGCAGGGGCTCGGCATGTCGGGAGTCCTGCTATTGCTTTCGCAATCCGCGTTCGCAATCGGCACGGACGAAAACACCAGCGTCAATAACCGGGCGACTGTCGATTACGCGGTCGGCGGCGTCGGGCAGGTGGCCATCGAGTCCGCTCCGGGCGGGAACAGCACGCCGGGAGCGACCAACGGCACCGACACGACGTTCCTGGTCGACCGCTTGATCGACTTCGAACTGGTCGGGCCGGCCGGCAACACGATCATCGTGCCCGACCAGATCGATGCCGTATTGACGTTCACATTGACCAACAGCGGTAACGACCACCAGGACTTCGTGTTCTCGGTGACAAACCTCGCCGGCGATGACTTTGATATGAACGAGATCACCTCGACGCTCAGAGTCTTCGTTGACGGTAACGGCAACGGCGTCTACGACGCCGGCGTCGATACGGCGACCTTCGTCGATGAGTTGGTACCCGACGGTACGACCACGGCGACGATCTTCGTCGTTGCGGACGCCGACAATCCGACGCCGACAGACGGCGATCTGGCCAACCTTCAGCTCGAGGCTCGTGCGCATGACGGCAACAACGGCACGACCGGCGCCCAGGGGGCATTAGCCGCTGATCACAGTGCTGATCTCGACCTGACCGGCACCGTTCAGAACGTGTTCGGCGAGCTGGGCCTCGTCAATTACGACAACCGGTTCGAGGCGACCGGAACCTACGAAGTGCAGACCGCCGCCCTGACCGTCACCAAGACCTCGGCTGTGATATCCGACCCGTTTTCGAGCGCGCCGAACTGGAAGGCAATTCCCGGGGCCGTGGTCGAGTACACGGTGACCATCGTCAACAACGGCGTGACCGCGGCGGACAACGTGTCAGTCAGTGACACGATTCAAATCGCCAACGTGACGTTCAACGACGGCGATCCGTACGCCACCGGCGACGCCACGATCACGGACAATGCCGCCGACGTGATCTCACCGGGGTCGTGTCAGGCGGACGCGGTCGCCACGGACGGATGTACCTATGACGCGGGAACCGGCGCCCTGGTGCTCGGAACGGCGGCAGGTGTGTCGATTCCGGCCGGGCAAACCGCGGTATTCACCTACCAGGTGACGATCAACTAGCCGGTCGATCGTCGAACCACGGTGCTCAGGGAACTGCACAAGGCTCGCAGGTGCCGGGCCGCCCGAAAGGGCGGCCGGGCTCCGTTCGCCTGGCCCGCCCGTCCCGGCGCGGCGCCGGCGAGCCTCGCTCGCAGCCACCTTCGGGGGGAACACCGGTTTTCCCCGAGACCGTTTGAGCCCCGAATGAAATACCTGAAATGCGGTCTGGCGTTCGCCCTATTTGCGTCATTTTTGCCGGGTTTGACGCCACTCGCCGCTCCTCCCGGCACTGTCATATCCAATCAGGCCTCGCTCGACTATCTGAACGTCGCCGGTCTCGGCGCTACCGCCGACAGCAACATAGTGCAGGTGACGACCGCCGTCGTGCGGAGCCCGGCCAGTATCGAATTCACCCGCGTCGTTGGCGCGGGCACGGGCAGTTATCAGGAAACGGTCGGTCCGTCGGCCTGTTTCGCCGCCGGTGCTTATCAGACCCTGGCCGACCCGGTGCTCACCGGGGGCGGGACGATTGATCCGACGCTCGTCCAGGATGTGAGCGCCACGGGCAGCTACAACCGCGGAGAGCCGCTGTTCCTGCGGTTGACCGACACGGATCAGAACGTGGATGCGGCCGTGATCGACTATGCAGTCGTTACGGTTTCACACGACACGACGGGCGACACCGAGACCATTCGGCTGACCGAGACGGGCGTCACGACCGGGGTATTCGCCGGTTACCTGCCGAGCGCGAACACGCCGCCCGTGTCCGGCGATTGCGTACTGCAAGGCGAGATGAACACTACGGTCAGAGTCACCTATACGGATCCTGCAGACGCGACCGATTCGGCCCAAACGACCGCGTTGCTCGATCCGGTAAGCATTGTTTTCGAGACCCGGACGGGTACGCTCATCGATGGCGCGACGATCGAACTGGTCGACGACGCCACCGGTCTGCCTGCGACGGTCTACGGTAACGACGGTGTCAGTACATTTCCATCGACGATCACGAGTGGCTCGACGGAGTCTGACAGCTCGGGCGCCACTTACGTCTTCGCGACCGGCGAGTACCGGTTCCCGGTCGTGCCGCCAGGCGACTACCGGCTCATCGTTACGCCGCCGGCGGTCTACTCGGCCCCATCGGTCGAGACGATCGCCGATCTGCAACTGTTACCGGGCGCGCCGTACGCGCTCGGACCGGCCTCATTCGGCCAGGCCTTCACCCACGGCGGTCCCTTGTCTTTCGACGTCGACGTTCCGGTGGATCCACAGACCTCGTCGTTGTTCCTGCAGAAGAGCACGCTCACGACCGTTGCCGCACCGGGCGATTTCGTCCGATACGAGTTGACCATCGAGAACAGCTCTGCGGTTTCGGTCGCGACCAACGTCATCATCATTGACGAATTGCCCCCGGGCGTGAGATTCGTGCCGGGATCGGTGACGAGGGACGGCGCCGGCGATCCCGATCCGGTGATGGGTCCGGATCCGACGATGCTGCAGTTCGACATCGGCACGCTCACGGTCGGACAACGCGCGGTCATATCCTACGTCGTGGAAATCGTCGCCGGACGGAACAATAGCCAACTTCTCAACAGGGCGACGGCCTTTGCCGATGCGGGTCTGATCTCGAACGAATCACTGGCCACGGTCTGGCTGAGGGAAGACCTGTTTCGATCGACGGCCACGCTTGTTGGCCGCGTGCTGGAAGGCGAGTGCAGCGACGGCACGTTCACCGAGGAACAGGGCGTCGCCGATGTGCGCATCTATCTCGAAGACGGCCGTTATGCCGTCAGCGACCAGGGAGGCCGCTTCCACTTCGAAGACATCGGTCCGGGCAGGCACGTCGCACAGCTCGATCGCGTAACGGTGCCCGAGTATTTCGAGATTGCCGGCTGCGATACGTCACCGGCATTTGCCGGGCGAAACGATTCGCAGTTCGTCGAGCTGTCGCGCGGCAGCCTGAAACGCGCCGATTTCTACCTGAGGCGACAAGCAGCACCCGAAGGTCGGGTCGATCTCGAGCTGTTGAGCTTCGGAACGGAAAGCACGGAGGAAGTCGCTTACGTCCTCAAGCTGCACGGGAAAGGCAATGTAAGCATAAGCAACCTGAGCCTGATGGTCATGCTGCCGGACGGCGTCAACTACATGCCGGGCACGATGCAGGTGAATTACAGTCTGGCCGATGATCCGAGAATCACGGGGCAGGCCCTGAACCTGCCACTCCCCGAACAGGAGGGCGATTGGCAAACGGAGATCCGCTTCGACGCGAGCATCTCGGTCGATGTTCATGGCGAGCTCGTTACCAAGGCGCGGGCACGGTTTGATTCACCGATCGAAGCGGATCAGATGACACCGGTCGCCGAAACCAAGATGGTTCGCGAGCCTTCAGTGAGCGAAAACGAAGGCTACGTGTTGAACCTGAAGTTTGACGTATTGTCCGCAGAGCTGTCGCTCGAGGACCGGCTTGAACTCGACCTGCTCATCGAGAGCTGGCGGGGCGTCAGGGAGATACGGATCGCCGCCGTTGGACACAGCGACAGCCAGAGGATCGCGCCGCGCAATCGGCACAAATTTGCCGACAACTATGTGTTGTCCGAGGCGCGCGCGCGTTCGGCCGCGTGGTACGTCGCAAGCGCGCTGAGGTTGCCGGCCGAAAGTATTCAGGTGGAAGGTCGCGGGCCGGATGATCCGGTGGCCGATAACGCAACAGCAGCGGGCCGGCAGAAGAACCGCCGTGTCGAAATGATTCTCAGCGGCATGCGCCCGACGCGACCCTCGTTTCTCGAAGTGACCAAGGCCTCGAGTGGCGCCCAGATTATTGAGACAAAAGGCGAGACGCCCGGCCTCGAAGCCGAGCGGCAGGCGATGGCGGAACGAGCCGCCCGGGACGACCTGGACGATGGCACCGAAATTGAAGCGGACTTCGAATCGCTGACGCCCGGCATAGAAATGCTGTTGCCGACGCGCGAGTACCAGCCGGCGGTTCCGGTCACCAGAATCTCCGTCAAACACGGGCCGACACAGACGGCCCACGCGTATCTCAACGGCCAGCCGGTTTACGCAGTCAACTTCGACGGCACCCAGGCGGACGAGGCGTCGGGCATCGCCGTGTCTCGCTGGCGAGGTGTCGATCTCCGTGACGGCAATAATCGGATACACGTCGAAGTCAGGAACGCTGACGGGAGCACCGCCTCGGTTCTGGAACGATCGATCCATTTCGGCGATGCAGCGTTTCGCGGCGAATTCGTCGTGGACTTGTCGGTTCTGGTCGCGGATGGCAAGACTAGGCCAGTCATGGCGGTGCGGGTCTATGACAGGTACGGCCAGCCGTCA
>JBHIDG010000150.1:0-7465 GCA_046760025.1 Woeseia sp.
CAGGCTGGACTCGGCGTCCGTGAAGCTGTCGGAATCTCAAAAGAAATACTTGCGCGGGTTGGGACATCAGCTCAAACCCGTTATTACGGTCGGCGATGCCGGATTATCCGAGCCCGTCCTGCAGGAATTCGAGACGACAATTTCGCATCATGAGCTGATAAAAGTAAGGGTAAAGGCTCCGGACAGGAAGAGCCGCGATTCGATTCTCGAAGATTTGTGCAGGCATGGGGCCGCGGAGCTGATTCAGCGCGTCGGCAATGTCGCTTTGATCTATCGCCGCAGACCGGACGAACCACGTCTACGCCTTCCCGGCTACTCGTAGCGTACACCGATGACTTCGTAGTGTTTGTCACCGCCCGGTGCCGAAAAACTGACTTCATCGCCTTCATTCCTGCCGATCAACGCCCGCGCGATCGGTGACGTGAACGAAATGAGACCGGTCTTGATGTCGGCCTCGTCCTCTCCCACGATGGTGTAGGCGATTTCCGTACCGCTTTCCTCATCGCGCAATTCGACAGTCGAGCCGAAGACGATTCTGCCTTTCGCATCGATCGCCGTGACGTCGATGATCTCCGGGTTGGACAACTTGGCCTCGATATCCTTGATACGGGCCTCTATGAATCCCTGTTGCTCCTTGGCGGCGTGATACTCGGCGTTTTCCCTCAGATCGCCGTGGGCGCGCGCCTCGGCAATCGCCCTGATAATAGCCGGGCGGTCCCGCGTTTTCAGATTCCTGAGCTCGTCGCGCAGCATGTCGGCGCCACGAACCGTCATCGGCACCTTGTTCAAGCAGCCACCTCCCTGTGCAGGTCCTGCAGGCGGTTGACGTCGCTGTCGTCGAGGTGCTCGAGCGCCGTGCAGGTCGCAACGGCCGCACCGAGCGTCGTGTAATACGTCACGTGTTCACGGACGGCTTCT
Source organism: Woeseia sp. (assembly GCA_046760025.1). Lineage (GTDB taxonomy): Bacteria > Pseudomonadota > Gammaproteobacteria > Steroidobacterales > Woeseiaceae > JACZWL01. The sequence continues at coordinate 919 of JBHIDG010000150.1, forward strand.
GCCCTGATCGACAGCGATTCCTGGATTGCCTGCTTGCCCTCGGTCGTATTGACGATCAGCGAGATCTCACCGTTCTTGATCATATCCACGATATGCGGCCTGCCTTCGCGCACCTTGTTGGCCCGGCGACATGATACTCCCGCGGACGCGAGCGCTCTCGCGGTGCCATGGGTCGCCACGATATCGAAGCCGCGATCGGTCAGTATCTGCGCGAGCTCGACGGCACCGTCCTTGTCACGGTCACGAACGCTCAGGAGCGCTGCGCCCTGCCGCGGCAGTACGACGCCCGACGCGAGTTGTGCCTTCGCATAGGCCTCGCCGAATGACCGGCCGACTCCCATTACCTCACCTGTCGATTTCATTTCGGGCCCCAGGATGGGGTCGGCGCCGGCAAACCTGATGAACGGAAATACCGACTCCTTCACCGAGTAATAGGCCGGCACGCGCTGATTGACATATCCCTGGTCCTCGAGCGATTCACCGATCATTACGCGTGCCGCAATTTTGGCCATCGGGATACCGATGGATTTCGAGACGAAGGGAATCGTCCGCGAGGCACGGGGATTGACCTCCAGCAAGTAGACGACGTCGTTTTGGATCGCGAACTGCGTGTTCATCAGCCCGACGACATTCAGGCCCTTCGCCAGTTTGACGACCTGCTCGACCAGTGTTTCCTGCACCGCCGAATCGAGGCTGAACGGCGGCAGGGAACAGCCGGAGTCCCCGGAATGCACGCCGGCCTGCTCGATGTGTTCCATGACGCCGCCGACGAGCACACGTTGCCCGTCGCAGACCGCGTCTACATCGACTTCGGTAGCAAGATCGAGAAACCTGTCCAGTAGAACCGGGCTGTCGTTCGATACATCGATTGCTGCGTCCATGTAGGCAGCCAGATCCTCCTCGTTGTGGACGATCTCCATTGCCCGGCCGCCGAGCACATAGGAAGGCCTGACGACCAGCGGATAGCCGACGACGCTGCCCATCGACAGAGCCTCGTCCGCATTTCGGGCCGTGCCGTTCGGCGGTTGGCGAAGATCCAGATCGTCGACCAGTTTCTGGAATCGTTCACGGTCCTCGGCGAGATCGATCGAATCGGGCGATGTGCCGATGATTGGCGCACCGGCGGCCTCTAGGTCCCGCGCCAGCTTCAGGGGTGTCTGTCCGCCGTACTGCACGATCACGCCCTCGGGCTTTTCCTTGTCGATGATCTCCATCACGTCTTCGAAGGTGAGCGATTCGAAGTACAGCCGGTCCGACGTGTCGTAGTCGGTGGAGACCGTCTCGGGGTTGCAGTTGACCATGATGGTCTCAAAGCCGGCTTCCCTGAGCGCAAGCGCCGCGTGCACGCAGCAATAATCGAACTCGATGCCCTGGCCGATCCGGTTCGGCCCGCCACCGAGGATCAGTACCTTCGGCTTGTCCGACGGCTCCGCCTCGCATTCCTCTTCGTAAGTGGCGTAGAGGTAGGCCGTCGAAGTGGCGAACTCGGCGGCACAGGTGTCGACGCGCTTGAATACCGGGCGCAGCTCGTGCTCGATTCGCCGTTTGCGAATGACGTCCTCGTCGGCCCGGACGAGTTCCCCGATCCGCGCGTCAGAGAATCCCTTGCGCTTGAGCAGACGCAGCCTTGCCGCAGTCAATGCATCCCGGCCGTGTTTGCGGAGCTTGGTCTCCTCGATGACAATGTCTGCAATCTGCACCAGAAACCAGGGATCTATGCCGGTCAGCTTGGCGACATCGTCGAACGTGAAGCCCTGCCGCATGGCGTCCGCCACATGCAGAAGCCGTTCGGGCCCCGGGTGCCGCAATTCCCGTCGCAGTCTGTCCCGTTCACGGCCGTCGCCGGGAAAGCGACTCCTTTCATTCAGGCCGGTGACGCCGGTCTCCAGGCCGCGCAGTGCTTTCTGCAACGATTCCTGAAAGGTCCTGCCAATGGCCATGACCTCGCCGACTGACTTCATCTGCGTGGTCAGCCGCTCGCTTGTCCCGGGGAATTTCTCGAACGTAAACCTCGGAATCTTGGTAACGACATAATCGATGGTCGGTTCAAACGACGCCGGAGTGGCGCCGCCTGTGATGTCGTTTTTCAGTTCGTCGAGTGTGTAGCCGACAGCAAGTTTCGCGGCGACCTTCGCTATCGGAAAGCCGGTTGCCTTGGACGCCAGTGCCGACGATCGCGACACCCGCGGATTCATTTCGATGATAACCATGCGCCCGTCTTCGGGATTCACGGCAAACTGCACATTCGAGCCACCGGTCTCGACGCCGATCTTGCGCAATACATCGATGGACGCATCACGCATCCTCTGGTACTCCTTGTCCGTCAACGTCTGGGCCGGAGCGACGGTGATCGAATCGCCGGTGTGCACACCCATCGCATCGACGTTTTCGATAGAACACACGATGATGCAGTTGTCGTTCCGGTCCCGGACAACTTCCATCTCGAATTCCTTCCAGCCGAGTACCGATTCCTCCAGCAGTACTTCGGTCGTTGGCGACATTTCCAGTCCGTGCGCGACGACTTTCTTGAATTCATCGCGGTTATACGCAATACCGCCACCGGTGCCGCCAAGGGTGAAAGACGGTCTGATGATGGTCGGATAGCCGATGTCATCCTGTTTCTCCAGCGCCTCTTTCAGGGAGTGAGCGATCGTCGAGGCCGGCACCTCCAGTCCGATGTCGGTCATCGCCTCGCGAAAAAGCTCGCGATCCTCCGCCATGTCGATTGCCTCACGGGACGCCGCGATGAGCTCGACATCGTGTTTCTCCAGCACGCCTTCTCTCACGAGATCCAGCGCGCAGTTCAGCCCGGTCTGGCCTCCCATCGTCGGCAGCAATGCGTCGGGGCATTCCTTGTCGATGATTCTCTCGACCGCCGACCAATGGACGGGCTCGATGTAGATTGCATCGGCCATCTCCGGATCTGTCATGATCGTGGCCGGATTGGAATTCACGAGGACGACGCGATATCCCTCTTCCTTCAGTGCTTTGCATGCCTGCGCGCCGGAATAGTCGAATTCGCATGCCTGACCGATGACGATCGGCCCGGCCCCGATAATCAGGACGCTCTCGATATCAGTCCGCTTCGGCATCAACCGTGACCGGATTTTTTCTGAGATTACACATTAATAAGTATATTCATATTGCTGTTTTTAAGACGGTTTCTACTGTAAGGCCATGGCCGTCTGTGAAGAATTTCGTTTGACTTCCTCCATGTCGGCGACGAATTGCTCGAACAGCGTCAGCAGGTCGTGCGGCCCCGGACTGGCCTCCGGATGACCCTGAAAGCCGTGCGCCGGCGCGTCCGTCAGCGAAATGCCCTGCAGGCTGCCGTCGAACAGCGACCGGTGCGTCGCCTCGACATTGTCCGGCAGGGTCTCTTCATCGACGGCAAAGCCATGGTTCTGGCTGGTGATGAGTACCCGCCCGGACTTCAAATCCTGAACCGGATGATTGGCGCCGTGATGGCCGAACTTCATCTTGACGGTCTTCGCGCCGCATGCCAGGGCTAGTAACTGGTGGCCGAGACAGATACCGAACACGGGCACGCCGCTTGCCACGAGTTCCTGAATCGCCTCGATCGCGTAGTCGCATGGCTCCGGATCACCGGGGCCGTTGGACAGGAAAACACCGTCGGGCGACAGCGACATTACATCGCTGGCCGTCGTCGTTGCCGGCACGACCGTCATCCGACAGTCGAGATCCGAGAGCAGTCTGAGAATATTCCGCTTGATTCCGAAGTCGTAAGCAACTACGTGGTAGGGGGCGATACGCCGGGTCATGATCCGGCCAGGTTTGCCGAACTCGGTACCGTGACACCACTGATAGATCCGGTCTGTCGTGACGAACCTCGCCAGATCCATTCCCGAGATACCGGGAAACTTGCGCGCGTGTTCGATGGCCGTATCAGGATCAACCTCGTCGGTCATGATACAACCCGACTGGGCGCCCTTCTTCCTGATCAGTCGGGTCAGTTTCCGCGTGTCGATATCGGCAATCGCTACCGTTTTTCCGGCCCGCAGAAACTCCCCGAATGAACGCTCGGCCCGCCAGCTGCTGGAGAGCATCGACGAGTCCCGCAAGATGAGCCCGGACGCATGAATCTTCGGCGATTCCATGTCCACGCTGTTGCTGCCGGTGTTGCCGATGTGCGGATAGGTCAGCGAGATTATCTGGCGGCAATATGACGGATCGGTAAGGATCTCCTGGTAGCCAGTAATCGCCGTATTGAAGACGACTTCGCCAATGGTCTTGCCGTCATCGCCGACGGAAACACCGTGGAATATCGTGCCATCCTGTAATGCCAATATTGCAGGCGTACCCAAACCGTATCCTCAGATGTACAAAAGCGGAAGGACCGCGCCTCCCGCTCATCTGATCGCCTACCAGCCAGCGATCCGCGGTAGTTTACTTCCAAGTCTCTGTCGGAAACAACAAGTTACGCATCCGGTACAGCCCGGGCGGTTGCACCGAGAGCCATTTGGCGGCCCGCAGGGCCCCGTCGGCAAAGACGCGCCGGCTGGAGACCGTGTGTTTCAGTTCCAGGCGCTCCGATTCGCTGAACAGGATGACAGTGTGCTCGCCGGGCACTTCTCCCTCGCGTGTCACCTCGAAGCCGATCTCACCGGGTGCCAGGGGCCGTTTCAGGCCGGCCGGCTCGTAGTGCCTGACCGCATCGAAGTCCTGGTTCCTGGCAGCCGCAAGAGACGCGCCCAGCTGCAATGCCGTGCCGGACGGCGCGTCGATCTTGTGGGCGTGGTGTGTTTCGTGGATTTCGGCTTCGAAGCCGTCGGCGAGGCTGGCTGCGGCCTGGCGGACGAGGCGATCGAGCACGGCAATGCCGAGACTCATGTTACGGTCGTACAGGACCGGTACGGATGTCGCGACATCCGCGATTTTTCCCGATGCCGCGTCATCCAGACCGCTCACGCCGATCACCAGGGGTATACCCGCGGCGCGCACGGCGTCGAGGACTTTCGGGGTGGCCTCCGGAAGGCTGAAGTCGATTGCGACGTCAGCCGCAACCAAGACCGGCTCAAGCTCATCGCTAATCACGATGTCCCCTCCTTCAGCCGATATGTCTTTTCGGGTCCAGACGCCGGCCAGGAGCAGCTCGCGGTCGGACGCGATCGAACGCATGATCTCCTGGCCCATGCGTCCCGCGCCGAGGACGGCAATCTTGACGGTCTTAACATCTACAGCCATCGGAGTAGTCCGGGACGGACCCCTTTGCCGACCTGCGAGGACGCCATCGTATCTTATGATCCGGGGTCCGTCCCCGTTACTGACTGACGCGCTCGAAGAAGCGCTTGACCATATTGAGCCAACCGCCGGCACGCGGACTGTGCTTGTCCCCACCGGCACCGACTGACCTGTCGAACTGGCGCAAGACGGATTGCTGCTCCGACGTCAGATTGACGGGCGTCTCGACGGCGACGCGCGCAAACAAGTCGCCCTTTCTCCTGTCGCGGACCGTCTTCACACCCTTGCCACGCAAGCGAAAACTCTTGCCCGATTGTGTGCCGGCAGGAATCTTGAGAGAGACGTGACCGTCCAGCGTCGGTAGTTTGACTTCACCCCCCAACGCGGCCGTGCCGAAACTGATCGGTACCTCGCAGGACAGATCCGCCCCGTCGCGCTGGAAGATTTTGTGCGGGTTTACCCGAATCTCGACGTAAAGGTCGCCAGGCGGGCCACCGTTGCGGCCTGCCTCACCCTCGCCCGTCAGGCGGATCCGATCGCCATCCTCCACGCCATCCGGCACCTTGACCGATAATATCTTGGTCTTGGAGACACGGCCGCGGCCATGACACGTGCCGCAGGGGTTGGTGATGACCGTCCCGGCGCCCTTGCAGGCGGGACAGGTCTGCTGAATGGAGAAAAAACCCTGCTGCATCCGGACCTGGCCGCTGCCGCCGCAGGTCATGCAGGTCACGGGATCAGTGCCTTTTTCGGCGCCGTTGCCGCCGCAGGCTTCGCAGCTTACCTGGGTCGGCACTTCGATCGTGATCGAGTCGCCGCTGACGGCCTGTTCCAGGTCCAATCTGAGCTCATAGCCGAGATCGGCGCCGCGAAAAACCTGGGTTCGCCTGCGCCGGCCTCCGCCGAAGATATCGCCGAAGACGTCACCGAAAATATCGCCGAAGCCTTCCGCACTGAACCCGCCGCCGGCGGGACCGCCGCGAAGGCCGTCATGCCCGAATCGGTCGTAAGCAGCCCGCTTATCGGAGTCGCTCAGGATCTCGTACGCTTCCTTGGCTTCCTTGAATTTGCGTTCGGCATCCGAGTCGTCCTTGTTGCGGTCCGGGTGGTGCTTCATGGCCAGCCGCCGGTACGACTTCTTGATATCGTCTGCTGACGCGTTTTTCGTAACTCCAAGAATTTCGTAGTAGTCGCGTTTGGCCATAGACACTCTTTTGAATCAAGGGCGCCCGATGGGCGCCCTCACCATGTCAAGCTCCCCGCCGGGCAGATTAGTCTGACTTGGACTTATCGTCGTTGTCCACTTCCTCAAATTCGGCGTCGACAACATCGTCACCCGATGCCG
>JBHIDG010000151.1:0-7447 GCA_046760025.1 Woeseia sp.
CTATAATTCTATGTGCGCCGGATGCCACGGCGCGCCCGGCATGGAACCCGAGCCGTTGGGCCAGGGACTGAATCCGGCTGCGCCGGATCTGGCTGAAGAAGCGGCCGAAATGACACCCGCCGAGCTGTTTTGGGTCACCAAGAACGGCATCAAGATGACCGGCATGCCGGCGTGGGGCGCGACCCATGACGATGACGCGATATGGCCGGTCGTTGCGTTCATGACCAATCTTCCCGGACTCGACCAGGCGGCTTACCAGGCATTGCTCGCCGAGGCTCAAGGATCAGGGCATCACGGCGAAGATGCCGCGCACGACTCTGCAGATTCCGATGATCATGAGCACCGTGAATCCATGCACACGGAGACCGCCGGGGAAGCATCGAGTGAACCTCATCATGACGCCCATGAACACTAGTTATGCCGTTGGCGAAAGTTGACGATGAAATCCGATAAGAGACTAATGGTGCCGCCGGATTCGTCGCTCCTGTCACGACGACAGTTTGTGACGGGAGTGGCTGCGGGTGGTGCCCTATTAGGGCTTGGGCTGTCAGGGACATCGTCAGCCGCGAATGCATCGACCGCTTCGACAGTTCGCACGCTTCGCGGTGACCGATTCGACCTTGATGTCGGTTACCACATGGTCAATTTTACCGGTGAAGCGAGGGCGGCAACTGCCATCAATGGCTCGGTGCCCGGGCCGATACTCCATTGGCAAGAAGGCGATAGCGTGACTGTACGTGTGACGAATCACCTTGCTCACGATACGTCCATTCACTGGCATGGCGTGATTCTGCCCGCCAACATGGACGGGGTACCCGGCATCAGCTTCGATGGCATCCGGCCCGGCGAGACGTTTACCTATCGCTTCGATGTCCGACAAAACGGCACGTTCTGGTATCACAGCCATTCCCGTTTTCAGGAACAGACGGGCATGTACGGCGCCATCGTTATCGATCCCAAAGCTGGTGATCCGGTCGGCTATGATCGCGACTACGTCGTGTTGTTGTCCGATTGGAGCGACGAGAATCCTGAACGCATCTACGCGAAACTGAAGAAGCAGAGCGACTACTACAACTTCCGCAAACGTACTGCCGGCGATCTATGGCGCGATATCAGAGAAAAGGGTGGCGCACAGACCCGCAATGATCGTTCGATGTGGAATCGGATGCGAATGAGCGACCGCGACCTGTCGGATGTCACCGGCTACACCTATACGTATCTGATGAATGGGGTCACCCCGCATGATGGATGGTTCGGCTTGTTCGAGCACGGCGAAAGAGTCCGCCTGCGCGTCATCAACGGTTCGGCGATGACGATATTCGATGTGCGAATTCCCGGTTTGAAAATTACTGTCGTGGCGGCCGATGGTCAGAATATCGAACCCGTCACGGTCGATGAGTTTCGTATCGGTGTAGCGGAGACCTATGATTTGATCGTCGAGCCCAGCGCTGATACCGCATACACGATTTTTGCTCAGGGCATCGACAGAAGCGGCTACGCACGGGGAACGTTGAGCCCCGACCTCAGCTGGGTCGCCGAGGTACCGAGAATGGACCCGCCCGTGCTCCTGGGCCACAGAGAAATGGGTATGGGCGGTATGGATCACAGCCGGCACGACATGAGCGGCAGGTCGGGCGAGGATCACAGCGGGCATGATATGGGCGGCATGATCGAGACGGGGCAGATGGATCAGCCCGGCCTCGGCAGGGCAGGCTTCGGCAGCATCAACCCAATCACCCATAGAGCCTCGGAGTTCGGTCCTCATGTCGATATGCGCGCAGAAAGTCCGCAGGATGGGCTGCATGATCCGGGAATTGGTCTCAGAAACCATCAGCAAACCTACGGCAGGCGTGTGTTGACCTACGCCGACATTCGAAATCTCACCCAGACCGTCGATACGAGGGAACCCGGCCGCGAAATCGAGCTGCATCTCACCGGCAACATGAGCCGCTACATGTGGTCCATCAACGGTATCAAGTTTGCGGAGGCCGATCCGCTGCCGCTTACTTTCGGGGAGCGAGTACGTTTCACGCTGGTCAATGACACGATGATGACGCATCCGATTCATTTACATGGCATGTGGAGTGAACTGGAGACCGGCGACCCGGCACAAATGCCGCGCAAACATACGGTCATCGTGCAACCAGGTTCCAAGATCAGTTATCTCGTGACCGCGGATGCGATGGGCGGATGGGCCTACCACTGTCATCTCCTCTACCACATGCCAGGCATGTTCCGGAAAGTCGTGGTCGGTTAGAGGGCCTATATTGATGAATGACAAATCGATGATCATGTTCCTCTTACCGGTTTTATCGTTTGTCTTACTGCCCACAGGGGCCGGGGCAGGTGCCTCAGATGATCCCATGTTGATCATGCTGGAGCTGGATCAGCTCGAAGCGCGCGATTTTGGCGGTGACAATGAGAAAGAGTGGGACGCTCAGGGCTGGATCGGTAAGGACCTGACGAAGGTGTGGATGAAATCGGAAGGCGAGCGCGCCTCCGGCAGTACGAAGGAATCGGAGCTCCAGATCCTGTACGGCAAGGCCGTTACCACTTACTGGGATTTTCAGTTTGGCGTTCGGCGCGACTTCGAACCCTCGCCCAGCCGAAGCTGGGTGGCCATCGGTTTCCAGGGTCTGGCGCCGTATTTTTTTGAAATAGATACGGCGTTGTTCATCGGGGAAGCCGGGCGTACGGCACTTCGATTCGAGGCCGAGTATGAATTGCTGTTTACGCAGCGATTCATTCTGACGCCCGAGATCGAAATAAATATGTATGGGCGAAGCGATCCGGATATCCGCATTGGCTCCGGCTTGTCGGATATCGAGGCGGGGCTGCGCCTGCGTTACGAAATTCGACGCGAGTTCGCACCGTACCTGGGCGTGAACTGGTCGAAGCGGTTTGGCAGAACGGCAGAACTCGCACGGCAAGCGGGAGACCGGGCAAGTGATACGGCGCTGGCCGTCGGCATCCGGGCGTGGTTCTAGCGTTCGACCCGATTGCCATCACCGTTATCAAGTCGCTCGAGAATCGGACAGCCATCGTCTGTGGAGTGGCAGAGATTGATCAGCAGCTCGAGTTCGGTTTTAAGGGTTCGAATCTCCCGCAATTGAGCGTCGATTTCCTCGAGTTTTTGATAAGCCATCTTGCGTACGCCGGGCTTCGCCTTCTGCGGGTTCTCCCGAAATCTGAGCAATGTCTTGATTTCCCGGAGACTGAAACCCATTTTTTTGCGCGCGCCGGATGGATTCCGATGAACAGCCGGAATCAGGCGAATTCTTTCGTAATAACGAAGAGTGTCCGGAGTAAGCCCCAACTCACATGCTGCAACACCTATTCGCATCGCCCTACCTCCCGGTCGCCTGCCTCTACCGCACGAACCGCCATTCAGTGCCTTGACTTGGAGTCTACTCCAAGTGGTAAGTTCCGGGAAATCAGGAGATTGGAGACGAGGACCGGCTTATGTTGAGGCTGTCCGCCAGGGTATTCCTGCTTCACCAAATACCGTTTCTGGCGCCGTGACCGGCTTGCGGCGCAGTCATCAGCCGCGGTATTGCTCAAATTATTTTCCAGGTCCGGCGATGACCGCGAAGCGCCGGCGCTCGGCACCGGCACCACAGATGCGGTTCTCGGACTGACTTATGGATACGAGGCGCGGACGTGGTACCGCTGGGCCAGTGTGCGTTACAGGTACAATGGCAAGACTGCAGATGGCTTGCGGCGCGGCGATATTTATCTGGTTGATGTTGCCGGCGGATGGCGCCCGCGCCGCCGTGGTTACCGTGAACCTGATGCAATCTGGCTGCTCGAAATCAACGGCACGCATAGTGGTAATGCGCGACTAAATGGTGCCGAAGTTGCCGGTACGGGCAGCACACAATGGTTCTTGTCTCCAGGATTTTTCTGGACGCTCCATAATTTTGCGATGAAGGTCGGCGTACAAATCCCGTTCCACGATGATCTTAATGGTACCCGGTCAAGGTCGAATTACAGGGCCAACCTGACCTTCGAGTGGCATCTTTGAAAGAATTGATGGCCATGCATATCGTGAAATTTCTGCTCGTACTATTGTTGGTCACGGTCACCGCGAACTTGGCCATCGCCGGCGAAACCCGATACGAGATGCGTGTCGATGGACTGGCGTGTCCGTACTGTGCCTACGGTATCGAGAAAAAGTTCAAGGCCATTGATGGCGTCCGATCGATCGATTTCGACCTAGAACGAGGCCTGGTGATCGTAGTCACAGATGAATCCATCCGGTTTACAGAAGATAAACTCCGGAAGCTGTTCGATGATGCAGGCTTTACGTTTCGCAGCCTCCGACGACTCGATGAGGATGAAGGAACCAGACAATAAACGTAGATACTTCGGCCTGCTGGCACTGTTCGGCGCGAGCGGTACACTGATCTGGTGTGCATTGCCAATCGTATTGGTCACACTTGGAATGGGCTCTGCGGTCGTGGCGCTCACATCCACCGTGCCGGGGTTGAACTTTGTTTCACAGAACAAGGTGTTGGTGTTCTCCTTTTCCGCGCTACTGCTGATTTTCAGCGGTCGCGTCACGTTTCGCCAGGCACGCGACTGTCCCGCGGATCCTGAGACGCTCGCCGCCTACATCCGGGCGCAGCGCCGGAATCGCAGGATCTTCTGGACCTCAAGCGCGATTTGGCTAACAGGCTTTTTTGCTGCGTATCTCCTGCTTCCATTGGTCCGATGGCTCGACGGACAACCGTAAACGACACTCTGGTGTTACAGTTGCTGTTCGCTCCCGGCTGCAGCCAGTGTCAGAGTGCGAAATCGATGGCTAGAAAGGTCACCGCTACCTTCGATCCCAGTCTGCTGCAGTACGAGGAGATTGACGTTATCGAGGCACTCGACTACGCGGTCGCGTTGGGCGTGACACACACGCCTGCGATCGTGCTGGACGGCGAGTTGCCGTTCGTGTCGAAACCGTCAGAAGCCCCACTGCGGACGGCGATCGAAGATCGGTTACAACCATGATCGGGGGCAATACTTTCACCGCCATCAGTGTATACGGGTGATAAATGTTGCGTTGGAGAAAAATATGAATAAGAAGACAATAATCGCCTCTGGTGTCATCTCAACGATTCTGTTCGTGCTTGCGAATCCGGCGAACCTTCATGCGCAGGAAGGCGACGCGGCTGACCTGCTCTCGATTATCGCTGCGGTGGAACAAGGTTGGCAACAGGCGGACGGGACGCCATTTCGAGAGCACTATCTGGATTTCGATGGTGCACGATACATCGAGTCAGGCGGACAAAATGTCGGCCTTAGGAATCTGATTGAACATCATGTCAAACCCGAGGGAGATGCACTCGATAGTCTGGAATTGGAATTTTCAAACATCGACACACACATCGAAGGCGACTTCGCCTGGGCGATCGCTGATGTCGAAGTCGAAGCAGTAATAAAGCGTGACAAGCGTGAGATTCACAATCGTGGCTTCGAGACGTTCTTGTTTCGCCGAATCGATGGTAAGTGGCTGATTATCCATACGCACAGCTCATCCCGACCCGTTGGGAACCAGTAGCCGAACGCGGCAATGGGAGGCCACGCGAATGATAGCGTCGCTAGGTGACAGAGGGCGGACTACGCGTCGAGGTCGGGAATTAACTCGCTCTCGAGCGCCGCGATCATGTCTTTGAGAATAAGACGGCGTTTTTTCAACCGGCGAATACGAAGCTGATCGACGAGAGGATCGTGTGAGAGCCGATCGATCAGGTCATCCAGGTCGCGATGGCTGATGCGCAATTCTCTTAACCTCGCGAATTCTCTGAATGATTCGGTATCGACTTTGTCGTTCATACCCGCTGGCGATGATACGGACCCGGTGCTTTCGGTTTCCATAGCCGCATATTAACGCAGTTGGCCGTGAATGTTATGCGCTTTTCGGAACCATCCCGAGCCAGTCCCGGTCCCAGGGGCCCGCGACCAGGAAAGGCGGGTTCAGGATTTCGGATTTGCTGTTATAAGACAAGGGCTTACCGTCCAGCGTCAGGACCGATCCGCCGGCCTGCTCGACCACCGCCTGGGCGGCGGCGGTGTCCCACTCGGAGGTTGGACCGAGCCTGGGGTAAACGTCCGCTGCACCTTCTGCGACCAGACAGAACTTCAGCGAGCTGCCAACGGGATGCAGATCGTAATCGCCGAGTTTTTCGAGAAACTCGTCGAGGCTGGATCCCCTGTGGGACCGGCTGCCGACGACGCGTGCGGGTCTAGCGGTCCTCTCGGCGACGCGAATCTTCACCGGAGCAGAATCCGTGCTGCGCAGCTCGGCCCCGTAACCGGCACAGCCGATATAGGTCCTGTTCCTTACCGGCACGTGCACGACGCCGAATACGGGGCGATGCCTGTCGATCAACGCGATATTGACCGTGAACTCGCCGTTTCGGCTCACGAACTCCTTCGTGCCGTCGAGCGGATCGACAAGCCAGTAGGTGTCCCATCGAGAGCGCTCCCGAAATTCAGGCAGGCCGGATTCCTCGGACAAAACCGGTATGTCCGGTGTCAACGCCATGAGCCCCTCAACTATTCTCCGATGCGAGGCCATGTCCGCCTGGGTCAGTGGCGATGCGTCGGCTTTTTCTTGTACATCGAAATCGGTCGCGTAAACTTCGAGGATCGCGGCACCTGCCTCGATGGCGAGCGCGACTACCGGTTCGATGAACTGCTGTGGGTTCATGGAGATCTGTGTCTGTCGGCCGGGCGCGCAGTATAAATCAGCTACGATGAAAATTGATCCCAAGGAAGCGCTTGCGCATTGCGACACGCTCATGCTGGACATGGACGGGACAGTGCTGGACCTGGCATTCGATAATTATGTCTGGAACGAGCTGGTCCCCGAAGAGTTTGCCAGGGTAAGCGGTCTGGGCAGGGAAGCCGCCCGCACGTATCTGTTTTCAGAGTATCGCAACGTCCAGGGGCAACTCGACTGGTACTGCCTCGATCACTGGAGTGAAAAACTCGGCCTCGACATACTCGCGCTGCATCGAAGTGTGATCGAACGCATCGGTTACCTGCCCGGGGCTCGAAAATTCCTCGAGGCCGTTTCCGCGCGCGAGGTTCGCCTGCTTCTCGTCACCAATTCCCACCGGGATACGCTGGCGGTCAAGACAGAGGTAACCGGGATTGCCGATTTTTTCGACAGCGTCTATACCTCACACGATGTCGGCGCGGCGAAGGAAGACCAGAGTTTCTGGCAGGCCCTGCGGCAAGCAGAGTCCTTTGACCCGAAGCGCACGTTGTTCGTGGACGACAACGATCAGGTATTGCACAGTGCCCGCAAGTTCGGCGTGCAGATGTTACTGACGATCACGCGCCCCGATACGACAGCACCGCACAAGGCAGACAGCGACTTTGCGGCCGTCGAAGGCGTAGTGGAACTTCTGTGACACGGTGCCGGGCACTGACTTATTTGACTAATGGA
>JBHIDG010000152.1:0-7401 GCA_046760025.1 Woeseia sp.
TTAACCGGGAAGGCCTATGCACATGGTTATCAAAAATTCAAAGGGATTCACGATCATTGAAGTGCTGGTATCGATGGTGGTCCTGTCGATCGGCGTGTTGAGCCTCGGCTTGCTGCAATTGACGGCGATACAAAACACCAACGGCGGCTATCTGCGGTCCCAGGCGACCATTCTGGCATACGACATTACCGACGCAATGCGCGCCAATATACCTGCCGTCACGGCCGGCGATTACCGCATGGCGAATGTCGCGGGACAGCCGACGGCGCCAACGATCGCAAACGTTAACTGTCGCGGTCCGGTTGCGGATTGCACCACCCGGCAAATGGCGACCTCCGACCTCGACCGCTGGCGCAATGTGCTCGCGACCTATCTGCCGGGCGGTGCCGGTCAGGTCAACACGGTCGACATCGGCGGCACGACTCAGGTGACCGTGACGGTGAGCTGGGTCGACCCTTACTCCGCCAATCGCGGTGCCGAACAGCTGGTCCTGGTTTCGGAGATCCGGCAATGACGTCCGCCATGCCGCTCAGGCGCTCTCGAGGCTTTACGATCGTCGAGCTGATGGTGACGCTCGCCATCACCAGTGTGCTGGTGCTCGGCGCAGCCACCTTCCTGGCGTCGGCCGACAAGTCAAATCGCGTGCAGATGGCACTTTCCGGCCTGAATGTCAGCGGTCGTTTCGGCCTGGACCAGATGGCGCGCGATATTCGCATGAGCGGCTATCGCGGAAGCGACTGGACGACCGGGCCATTGAGCAACGTAATCGCGGCGGAAGACGGCCTTGCGGCGAATGGCGGAGACGCCATAGCGCTGCGTTACGAGGGCACGCGCGACTGTAATTTTGCGCCGGCGCCGGCGGGCATCGTGACGAATGTATACCAGGTCGCCAACGGCAGCCTGCTGTGCAACGGTCAGCCACTCACCGGCGGCGTCCAGGAGATGCAGATTTATCTCGGCGAGGATACCGACAACAACGGCGTCGCCAATCGCTGGCTGTCACCGGGCACGGCCGGCCTGGACATGACGCGCGTGGTTTCCGTCCGTATCCATTTGCTGGTGCGCACCAACGGCAACGCCATCAGCTCTGGGCCGCAGGCCTACTATTTCAACAACGCGCAACAGGTGGCCGTCGACGACGGCCAGATCCGGCGTGAATACTCGGTAACGGTTGCCTTACGCAATCCGACCTGACATCCGGAGCAAATCGATATGCCGAATATACGCAGCAAGTCGAAGCAGGCAGGGATGGCGATGTTTATCAGTCTCATCATGCTGATGTTGATGAGCCTGATCATCCTGCACGGTGCCCGTTCGTCCACGCTCGAGCTCCTGATGGGCAACAACGCGGAGCATGCCGCGCAGGCCTTCATGAGAGCCGAGGACTCGGTAGTGGCCGGGGAGAATCTCATCGAACTCAATTTCACGGGCGCCCCGACCGTGGACTTCGGCACCAACCAGGCCGACGGCCTGTATCTCGCCGGCCAGATCGACGTGCGCAAGATCGACTGGTCCGGCTATGTAGCCGAGCGCGTCGGCGCCGGGGACAACTACCGGGAATACATCATCGAGTACCTGGGGCCCGCCACGGCTACCGGCGGTTCCCTTTCGGTCGGCGCCGGCGTGGCGTCCGACACACGATTTCTTTACCGCGTCAGCGGCCGCGGCCAGTCCGTTCGCGGCGGCGCTCGCGTGGTGCAAACCATTTATGCAACGGCTGAGTAGAGCATCATGGAAAAGAGTACGGGTAAATCACGATCCTCAGGCAAGAGGTTTCTGCCCAGAGCAGTAATACTGTCACTGGCAGCGGGTGCGGCGCTGGCGGCCGCGCTGTTTATCGCCAACAACCAGCCCTGGGGCTACGTGGCGCCGCCGGCATTGAGCGGCGTAAACGTCTCCAAGGGCAACGTCGTGGCCTACACGCCGTGGTTCGAGGTCGGCACCTTTCGCGGCGACCTGCTGGCATTGCCGGTCGGGACCCAGGGCGACGTGGCCAACCTGGCGCCATTATGGCGCGCATCGCCGGTGCTGGACGGACAGCATTTCAGTACCGGCAGGCGGATCGTCACCACTGACGGCGCCGGTGCCGGCATTCCGTTCCGGTATCCGAGTCTGACCCCGGCGCAGCAAGCGCAGGTCAGCATGCAAATCGTCGATTACGTTCGCGGCGACCGCAGCAACGAGGGCGCGGCCGGCTTCAGGATACGCAACGGCGTGCTCGGCGACATCGTCCATTCCGGTCCGGTCTATGTCGGCAAGCCGGCCTCAGGCTACAACTTCGGCGGCTACCTGGCGTTCGCGAACGCCAATGCCGGGCGCGCACCGCGGGTGTACGTCGGCGCCAACGACGGCATGCTGCACGCTTTCGACGCGCGCACCGGCAGCGAAGTGTATGCCTACGTGCCGTCCATGGTGATGGCCAAACTGCCCAAGCTGGCGGCGCAGCCGTACAAGCATCAGTATTTCGTCGACGGGCGGCTCACGGTCGAGGACGCGCAGTTCGGCGGGGCCTGGCACAGCGTGCTGGTCGGCGGGCTCGGCGCCGGTGGCCGGGGCTACTATGCGCTCGATGTGACCAGCGGCGCCGTGGCTACCGAGGCCCAGGCGGCCGGCAAGATCCTGTGGGAATTTCACAGCGGCAGCGCCGGCGCCGGCAACCTCGGCTACAGTTACAGCCGGCCCTCCATCGTCCGCCTGAATAACGGCGCCTGGGCGGCGGTGGTCGGTAACGGCTACCTGAGCGGGAGTGGGGTCGCGTCGCTGTATCTTCTCGACATCCGTACCGGGGCGGTGATACGGGAAATCGCCGTGCCGGATATCAACGCCAACGGCCTGAGCAGCCCGACGCTGATCGACGTCGACGGCGACGGCATGGTCGATCTCGCCTATGCCGGCGATCTCAACGGCAACCTGTGGCGATTCAATCTGGAGGCAGCCAGCCCGGCCGCCTGGGGCGTGGCTTACGGCGGTCAGCCGCTGTTCCAGACCGCCCTGACCGGTGGCGTGCGCCAGGCGATCACCACGGCACCCGAAGTCGGGCGCCATCCGGACAGCGGCGTCATGGTGTATATCGCCACGGGCCGGTTGCTGAGCATCGCCGACGGCACCGACAAGACCACTCAGGCCGCCTACGGCATCTGGGACAACAACTGGGCCGCCGGCGTGCCGATCAGTGCCGCAAATCTGCTCGTGCAGCAGCTCAAGAGCGTGCCGCACGCATCCGGAAAGGCAACCCGGGTCGCGACCAACAACCAGCCGAACTGGTCGGCGCACCGGGGCTGGGTGATGCCGATCCTGATTGCCGCGGCCACCTCGCTGGACCAGGGCGAGCGGGTCATCCAGGACCTGATGGTGCGCGACGGCCGGGTCTCGCTGATGGCGGTCAATCCGACGATTCCGACCGGCGACAACTGGTTCATCCAGCTCGATGCGACAACCGGCGGGGCGCCGAGGAAGACCATCATCGACGTCAATACCGACTTCCTGCTGAACGTGGCCGATAACGTGGACGGCAACGGCGACCTCGTGGTCGCGGACGTGCCCGAAGACCGTGTGGTCGGGCAGTACCAGAACTTCGGCCTGGCGTCACGGCCGGTGGCCGGTGTGTTGAGCGCCGGCAAGGACGTGGCGTTGATCAATCACCTGGTGGCGGTCACGCCGGTGCCGCCGACGGTCGTGGGCAATCCGCTGGATCCGGGGCTGCTGGGCGGTCACTTCGACCTCGACACCTCGCACCTGACGTATCCGTTCAATGGCGGCCAGACCGACGGTCACGTCCACCAGTGGGACGACAAGCACAATCTCACCACCATCGACTTTTTCGCCCTGCCGGACGGCAACGGCAATCCGCTGTACGAGATAACCAGCAATGTGTTCGGCATACAGCCGACCGAGACTTTCATCCTGACCGTCGCCAACGACAACCTGTCGCCCGGCGGCATCCTCGAGATCAACGGCTCGAGCGTCAGCGTCGGCGATTATCGGGCCCTGTTGGATCGCTACCTGGCCGGCTCAATGCTGCCGGGCGAGACCTTCCCGCGGTACAAATTGTCCAATCCGAACAGTTTCGAGCAGGCGGCCGGCGTGCAGCGGCTCTCCAGTCTGAAGCTCAGCTTCGACGCCTTCGCGATCCTCGCAGGCGACCTGCTGCCGACGGAGACCGGCTGTGTCAAAAGCAACACGCCGGGTGCACTGGGCGAGTACCGCAACGGGGCGCTCATGGTGCAGGCGCTGGAAGCAAGCGGTATCACCAGCGGATTCACGTTCGACTTGGCGACGCAACGCTATGTGGCGGGCACCACCGCCATCAAATCGCCGCTTGGCTACGCCACCGACGGGCTGCTGTGGGAGGCCACCGTGTTCTGGCACTGGGAAGGGCCCTGTTATCATGATGCGCTCTGGGCACCGCTTTATGACAGTTGCGTCGTGCAGGGCCTGGGCGGCTGCACCAAGGCCTCGGAGGAAGAGAAGAAGAAAGGCAAGAAGAAGAAGAAGGACGACGACGACGACGACGACGAGGACGAGGACAAGAATCCTCCGCCACCGGGCCCGGGTAATCCTCCGCCCGCTCCACCAGTCGTGGAATCGAACCCGGATCACTCCGTGACCAATACCACGATCGGCGGCGACAACGACACGGGCCGGATGTTCTGGAGGGAAGTCGTTCCGGAAGAGTAAACCGCGGATCGGGTGACCGCGCCGGCCGGGCATCGTGCCCGGCCGGCTCTCGAAACCCGAGCGCCAATCGAGTCTGGAGACAAGCTGATGATGAAGTCGAAAGAAGTTACCTGCCCTGTGACCCGCCATTCGGGCTTCACCCTGGTCGAAGCGATGATTACCGCGACCATCCTGGCGATGCTGGCCATGATCGCCTATCCGTCTTTCATGCAAAGCGTGCGCAAGAGTAATCGCACGGACGCGCAAACGGCGTTGACCCGGGCCAGCAATAATCTCGAGCGCTTCTTCGGCGCCAACGGCAGTTACACGACCAACGCTACGCAATTGGGGCTGACGATCACCGCGGGTGCCGCCTACTCGGACAACGGCCACTACATCATCACGGTCACGGCGGGACCGACCGGTATCGGCAGCAGCTATGTGGTCACCGCCAACGCGGCGGCCGGCGACATCCAGGCCAAGGACACCGGCTGTACGACCTTGACTCTCGATTCGCTGGGACGCAGAACGCCCGATCCGGCGGCATCGCGCTGCTGGTAACAGCCAATCGGCGGGGCGGGGTTCCGTCATGCGCCGCAGGCGCTCCATAAGCGCTGACCTCGGCGCGCCGTTCAAGGACGTCATTCCCGGATAGATTCCACAGTTCGCTAACGTCGGCCCTACCGCCATCCCCGGAAGCGCGTCTCGGCCGAAATCCGTCCGCGAGTGCCTGGTGGCAGAGGCGCTCACCGGGAATCACTAGAACGACTTGCTGCCCTCATTCGAGGGATTGCTTTCCAGGCCGTTGGCGTCGAATGCCGTGACCACGAAATACCAGGTGCCGGCCGACAGGTTGTCGACCACGTAGGTGGTGATGCCGGGATTGGTGACGGCGATCAGGTTGGCGTAGTTGCCGGAGGTCTGGCCGTAATAGATGTTGAAGCCGGCGAGGTTGGTGAGCGGCGTGTTGTCGGTTCGTTGGGTGGGCGCCGTCCACAGCAGGGTTGCCGTGCCGGTTGCGAAGGCCTGGACAGTGATCGAGAAGGCCGGCAGGTGGCTCGCGGTCTTGCCGTCGCTGACACTGATGACGATCGCGCCGTGGCTGCCGACATCGTTTGAGGTCGGGGTGCCCGACAGGCGCCCTGTCAAACCATCAAACGACGCCCAGGCGGGTTTGTTCCGGATGCTGAAGCTCAGGGTGTCGCCATCGGCGTCCTGGGCGGTCGGCCGGAAGCTGTAGTGATTGCCGACGGTGGCGGTGGTGGGCGGCGAGCCGGAGATGACCGGCGCATTGTTGCCGGCGGCGGGATCGCTGGCAATGGTAAAATCGAACACCGGCCGCGCCGATGCCGTGCCGTCGGCGAATTCCGCCCAGATCTGGACCCGGCGGGTACCGCCGGCCGCCAGGCCGGTCAGATCGACCGCCAGCGTCCACGGCGCGGCAACCGCGCCTTGCACCGGAGCGTAGGGCTCGCCGGCCCCCGGGCCCGACAGTCCCTCGCAGCACAGATAATTGATGCGGGCGATGCTGCCCCGCGCCGTCCAGGCATCGCCGGGCTCGGTGAACAGGAACAACGGTCCGGCCGAGACCGAGGCGCCCTCGATGGGCGCGGCGTTACTCAGGTCGCTCTGATAGCTGTACATCAGCACTGTCGCGGCGCCGGAGCCGTCGGTCGAGGTGGTGTTCTCCCGCTCGACCGTGAGACTCTTGCTGACCGAGTTGCCGCTCACGTCCTTCGCCGTGATGGTGATCTCGTTCGTGCCCAGTTGCAGCAGAATGTTTCCGGTTGTCCAGCTCTGCTTGCCGATGGCGTTGCCTTTTCCTCCCCGGTCGTTTTGCCAGGAGACGATTTCTATCTGCTGTTCGCTCGATACCGTGCCGGACAGGCTCACCACGATGTCCGGAGTCCGTATCAGCGACACGCCGGCCGGGTCCGTGATGGTGATGGCAAAACCATTTTCCGATTCATCGAACAAGCTCGAACACGCCGAGACCAGAAATAGAAATATGACGGAAAAAACAAATTGAATACTGCGTGGAGTTGTGCGCATTACCTGCCAGAATCCGTTGGCGAGGCAATCCGTCGAAACAAAGACGCAACAGCCGCAAGCTGAGAAGCCGTGGTTAAAAAACGAAAGGAAGGCTGCGATGCGCGCCTGGAGAGCGCTGCGTTATCAGCGTTGACGCCGACTCCGCTTTACTGGCAACCCCGCTATCATAAGACCTTACGTCTCTTAGACCGGTGGCTTTGCGTCTCCGCCTTTCGACGGATTTGCCGTTTTTCAGTTGCCTCGAGTATGCCTTAGGACAAACTGCTATTGCAAGGAAACGGATTTGGTTATCGAGTATTGAACTTAATTCACGGAGCGACTTATGCCAACTCGATTGTCTGTGCTTTGCGTTATGTTGATCTAATCGTCAGTCGAATGAAGTAGCACACGTCATTGGAAATGATTGCCATAAACTTTACTTGCCTAAAGACAAAGTTGCTGTCGTCATTCGGCGACAGAAGTCAAGTCGGAATTTTAGCAATAATCAGAAAGACCAGTTGGCGGACTTGCCGATCTGGCGTGGGCCGACGTGTACTGCGTGTATGACGGGTCAAATGCGTCAGATGTCTGACAGAGCGGCCAGCATGAGCAGTGTTCCTGCTGCAGCAATGCCGTAACAGACAAACGCGACGATGGTGTCGTTGCGTACACCGAGGTCGTGGGCCGTTATGCGCATGCGATGGGCAGCGTGCC
>JBHIDG010000153.1:0-7378 GCA_046760025.1 Woeseia sp.
GGCAGGCTTCAAAAAAAAGACCGGGGACTCGACCCCGGGGTCGCCGCCCATCTCGCGGGTGTGCGCAGCGTAGTTGCGACCGACGCAATAGATACGGTGTACAGGAAAAAGACGGTCACTCCCGGCTACACTGACCGTCGGCTGTTCCGCATCGAAGAAGAAATCGCTCATGCGCCGCTACGCGTGAGACCAGTTCTGCGCATCGTCGGAATCACCCGGTGACAGGCCCAGAATGTCTCCCTCTGTATTGACGCCCAAGCCCAGGACGGTTCTGTTTGCGTACGCGAAGTATGCGGCTACCTGATTGATCTCGAGGATCTCGCCGTCATCGAAGCCCGCGCTGCGGAGATCATCGATGTCCTGTTCACCGATATTGCCCGGGTCTCTTGTCAGCTTAGCCACGTATTCGAGACCCGCGAGTTTTCTGCCATCGAGTGCTCTGCCCGGATCGTTTTCTTCCAGCGCGTGTCGTATGTGGGCGGCCCGTTTGTCGTCCTGCAGCAGGCGGCAAAGACCGGCGAAGTGATGTTCCACGCAGTATTCGCAATCGTTTAACAGGCTGACATAGACGCCGATCGTTTCCAGATAGGATTTCGAAAGCGTATTCGCCGAATGATGCAGCACATATTTATACAGCGTCATGTGCCCTTCCATCGTGTGCGGGCGCAGGCTGTGCGCGAGCATGATGTTGTCTACGTTTTCGTCGGATCCTTTGATCCGGTCGTAGAGCTTCCTTAATTTGCCGCTTGCATTTTCATAGGCAATTGTGTGTATCCAGGTCATCGGCTTTCGAGTCCGAGGAAAGTCATCGCGTTCCGGCCAAGCAGGCTCGACTTGAGGTCATCGCCAAAGGTGTCGCCGTTGCGAATGAGGTCACCGACGAACTCCTCGCCCAGCGGAAACGGGTAGTCCGAACCGAGCATGACCTTTTCCTCGCCGCATACATCCACGAGGAAACTCAGAGCCCTCGTGTCGAACACGGCCGAGTCCACATAGAACCTGCCGATATAGTGTGACGGCGGATGCTGCGATTCGCCGCGCACGATTTCGCGCCTGTGCCAGGCATTCTCGAGCCGGCCGAGCAGGAACGCAAAACTGCCGCCGCCGTGCGCGAAGCAGATCCTGAAGGTTTCGGGCAGCCTATCGAATGCGCCCCCGAGAATCATCGACACGATGCCGAGCTGAGTCTCCGCCGGCATGCCGACGGTC
Source organism: Woeseia sp. (assembly GCA_046760025.1). Classification (GTDB taxonomy): domain Bacteria; phylum Pseudomonadota; class Gammaproteobacteria; order Steroidobacterales; family Woeseiaceae; genus JACZWL01. Next base: position 1,210 of record JBHIDG010000153.1, read on the forward strand.
CAGGCCATCATGTATTTCGCAGTCCGGCTGTCCCCCATCATGTCCCAGGGATGCACCAGAACGGCGGCGCCCTCGTCCGCGCAGTGCTGTAAAAAGGTGATGAGCCCCTCGTCATCGAGGTTTCTGTCGCCGACATGGTTGCCGATCTGCACGCCGACGTGCCCGTCGGCCATCGCACGGCTCAGCTCCTCGCAGGCGGCATCGGTGTCCTGCAGCGGCACCTGGCAGAGTGACAGCAGCCGGCCTTTACCGGCCCCGCAGATCTCCCGGCCTGCATCGTTGAACAGGCGGGCGCAATCGGCCGCGTGTGCGGCCGGCCGGTCATAGGCGAACAATACCGGGGTGGCGCTGATCACCTGCAGGTCGATGCCGTCGCGGTCCATCTCCTCGAGACGCCGGGCGGCGTTCCAGCAGGCGTCATAGACTGGACGGAACTCCCTGTCTCCGACCATGACCGTGGCCTTGCCGTTCCCGTCGTGCCGCAGCCACGGCCAGTCCGGCGTGCCGAACTTCCCGGCGAGGTCGGGCCAGCTCTCGGGGAAGAAATGCGAATGTATGTCGACGACGGCCACGCGACCCTAGACTTCCACCCAGCCTTCGGGCGGCTTTCCCTTTCCCTGGTGCAGCGCCCCGCAGTTGGGGCAGGTGCGCGCCTGCTCGTCCTCGTGGAACGCCGCAAACACTTTCGGCAGCTTGTCGACGATGCCGCTCGCGCCACCCAGCTCGACCTCGACACGGTGCACGCGGTGCTTGCAGCCGAAGCAGTACCATTCGAAGGCGTCCTTCATGCCGGGCGCTCGCGGCGACTCGACCACCAGCCCGATCGAGCCTTGCATCGGCCGCTGCGGCGCATGCCGGACGTGCGGCGGCAGGAAGAATACCTCGCCTTCGCGGATCGGCACGTCGTAGATCTCGCCGTCGTCGGCGATCTTCAGGACCATGTCGCCTTTGATCTGGTAAAACCACTCCTCCACCGGGTCGTCGTGGAAGTCCACTCGCGTGTTGGGCCCGCCGACCACCATGACGATCATGTCGCCGTCGGCGTGCAGCAGCTTGTTGCCGACCGGCGGCTTCAGGCTTTCCTGGTTGTCCTCGATCCAGCGTTCGAAGTTGAAGGCTTTCAATGTCGGATGCGTGTTCATGTTGGTTTGTGCGCCACGACTTTCATTTCAATCAGCAGATGCGGGTGCGGCAATTGGTGCACCGCCACCGTCGTCCTGGTCGGTCCGTCGACGCCGAAGTACTCCGAGTAGGTCTGATTGTATGCGTCGAAATCCTTCATATCGACGAGAAAGGCCGATACATCGACGACATCCCCGAGGTCCGCGCCGACGCTTTGCAGGATGTCTCTGATATTTTCGATGACCGCCCGGGTCTGTTCGCGCATGTCGAGTCTGGCCGTACCGTCGGCGCCGACTTCCACGCCGGCGATGCTGTCATCGGGGCGGCGTGAACTCGTTCCCGATACGAAAACGAGATCACCAACCGTCCTGATGTGCGGAAAGGTCCCGCGCGGCGTCGCCTTGCCTGGCACTACTTTGCTGGAACCCATCTCATTCATAGCTTGATACAGATGTTGGTCGGCTCGGAGTAAAAGTCCAGGGAATAGAGACCGCCCTCTCGACCTATCCCGGACAACTTCACGCCGCCGAAGGGTGTGCGCAGGTCCCGCAGGTACCAGCTATTGACCCACACGATCCCGGATTCGATTCTGCGCGCCACATTGTGTCCGCGTTTCAGGCTGGTGGTCCACACCGCCGCCGCCAGCCCGTAGACGCTGTCGTTGGCCAGCGCCACCGCCTCGTCGTCGGTCGAGAAAGGGGCGATGTGGCACACCGGCCCGAAGATCTCCTCGCGGACGCAGCGCGCCGTCTCGGCAAGCCCTGTCAGGATGGTCGGCTCGACCCACGCACCGGAATCGCGCTCGTCGCCGAACTCGGGGATCCCGCCGCCGGTCTCGACCGTGGCGCCTTCCTGCCGCGCCAACTCGTAATACGACAGGACTTTTTCCCTGTGCCCGAGCGATATCAGCGGGCCGATGTCGGTATCGTCATCGAAGGGCCAGCCGACACGCAGCGCTTCGGCGCGCTCGGTCAGGCGACTCAAAAACTCATCGAAGCTCGATTCGTGAACGTAAACACGTTCCGAGCAAAGACACACCTGGCCGCAATTCGAGAACACCGAGCGCACGGTTCCGTCGATTGCGGCGTCCATATCGGCATCATCGAAGACGATCGCCGAATTTTTGCCCCCCAGTTCGAACGACAGTGCCTTCACGTTGTCGGCCGCGGCTCGCATGATCGCGCTGCCGGTCGCCGATTCGCCCGTGAATGTAATCGCATCGACGCCCGGATGCGTGGTCAGGAACTCGCCGGCCGATCCGGGACCGAAGCCGTAGACGAGATTGAAAACGCCCTCGGGAACGCCGGCCTCGTACATGACTTCCGCGAGCAGTGCCGCGCTGCCGGGGGTTTCCTCCGAGGGCTTGGCGACCACCGCGTTGCCCGAGGCGAGCGCCGGCGCGACTTTCCAGGTCAGCAACAATAACGGCAGGTTCCAGGGCGATATGACGCCGACCACGCCCAGTGGTTTGCGCACCGAGTAGTTCAACGCGCCGCCCCCATCGGCCGTGATCATCTCCGAAGCATCGGTGCCTGTCGAGGTAACGAGGTTTGCGAAAAAACGAAAATTCGCTGCGCCCCTCGGGATATCGAGATTTCTCGCCAGTGAAACCGGTTTGCCCGTATCGGCGATCTCGGCGGCGACGAAATCGTCGAAGCGTTTCTCGATGCCGTCGGCCACCGCATGCAGGAGCCTTGCGCGCTCCCCGGCCGGGTACCGGCCCCATTCGCCCTGTAGCGCGTCCCGCGCCGCCCGGACTGCCTTGTCCACCATCTCCCGGCCCGCTTCGGCTACCATAGCCACCAGCGAGCCGTCGACCGGATTAACATCTTCGAACCGGTTCTTCGAGGACAGGAATTCCCCGGCAACGTAGTTCTTGAAAACGGGCGGGTTCACTTTGTGATAATTAACTATACGAATGGCAATTGCTACCCGCAGCGATCTTGAACGGCTCGACGAGGGCGACCCGCTCGCTTCGTTTCGGGACGAGTTCCTGCTGCCCGACGGGCTCATCTATCTCAACGGCAATTCGCTCGGCGCCATGCCGAAAAGGGCCGCGGAGCGCTGCCGGCGCGTCGTGGAGAAAGAATGGGCCGAAGGCCTGATCGGCAGCATGAATACGGCGGGTTGGTACGAGCTGCCACGGTCTCTCGGCCGCAAGCTTGCTCCCCTGATCGGCGCGAAGGATAACGAAGTCGTGCTCACCGACGCCACCGGCATAAATCTTTACAAGGTGGTTGCCGCGGCGCTCGAGATTCGGCCCGATCGAAGGGTCATCGTCATGGAAGGCAGCAACTTCCCGACCAACAACTACATGGTGCAGGGGCTGATCGCACAGCTCGGGAACGGCTACCAGATAAGGTTCGCGGAAGCAGATGAGATCATGGACGCGATCGACGAGGAGGTTGCCACCATTTGCATCACTCACGTTCACTACAAGACCGGCCGTATTCACGACATGGCGGCGATGACCCAACGCGCGCACTCGGCCGGCGCCGCGGCCGTCTGGGACCTCTGCCACACGGTGGGCGCGATGCCGGTCGACCTCAACGGATGCGACGTCGACTTTGCCGTCGCCTGCACATACAAGTACCTGAACGCCGGACCCGGTGCCCCGTCATTGATATTCGCCGCCGAGCGTCACCACGGCAAATGCGTCCAGCCCCTGACCGGCTGGTACGGTCATGAAGCGCCTTTCGATTTCGATCGTGATTACCGGCCTGCACCGGGCATCCAGCAGATGCTTACCGGCACGCAACCGACCGCAAGCTTGTCCACCGCGGAGATCGGTATCGATATCATGCTGCGGGCGGATATGAATATCGTTCGCGAGAAATCGATGCGCATGACCGACCTCTTCATCGAACTGGTCGAGAAACGATGCGGCGGACACGAGATCTCCCTCGCCAGCCCGCGAGACGTGGAAACCCGCGGCAGTCAGGTTTCCTTCTACCACGAGGGCGGTTACAGAATCGTGCGTGCCATGCACGATCACGGCGTCGGTTGCGACTATCGTGAACCCGGCATCATCCGTTTCGGGTTTGCACCTTTATACATTCGATATGTCGACATCTGGGACACCGTCGACAAGCTCCATGACATTCTGGAGAGCGGCGCCTGGAAAGACGCAAGATACCGTGACCGCGCCGTGGTCACCTAGCCTGGATGGGGAACTTATAACATGACCACATCGAGCGGACTGCACTGGTCCTCGCGTTTCACGTTTCTGATGGCGGCCGTCGGCTGCTCGGTAGGCCTCGGCAATATCTGGCGTTTTCCGTATTCGGCCGGCGTCAACGGGGGCGGCGCCTTCGTGCTCGTGTACCTGGCCGCCGTGATCGTTTTTGCCCTGCCGATACTGATGGCCGAGCTGATGGTCGGCCGGCGAGGCGCGGCCAGCCCGCCCAACGCCATCGCCGCCGTCGCCGCGGAGTCGGGCAGGAGCCGCAACTGGCGCTGGATGGGCATCCTGCTCGGCGGCATCGGCGCCATCACGGTGCTCTCGTTTTATTCGGTGGTCGGCGGCTGGACACTCGCTTATGCGTTCAAGATGGGCGCCGGGCAGCTCCAAGGCATCAGCGCCGAAAGTGCAGGCCGGGTCTTCGATGACCTGAACGGCAGCCCGGGTTCGATACTGTTCTGGTTCATCCTGTTCATCGGCCTGACCATTTTCATTTCGACGCGCGGACTACATGCAGGCATCGAGCGGGCGGTGCGCGTGATGATGCCGGCCCTGTTTCTGATGCTGCTTGCGATGGTGGCATATGCCGCCGTCGTCGGCGACCTCGGCGCCGCGCTCGGTTTCATGTTCAGGCCCGACTTCGAGAAGCTCAATGCGAAGATCATCCTCGGCGCGTTCGGTCAGGCTTTCTTCTCCGTCAGCGTCGGCATCACCAACCTGATGGCCTACGGCGCCTATATCGACAGGAAAACCAGCCTGCCGCAGGCCTCCGGCATCATCGCCAGCGCCGACACCCTGGTCGCCATGCTCGCAGGGTTAGCGATATTCCCGATCATCTTCGCTTACGGACTGGAGCCGGGCGCAGGTCCGGGGCTCGCCTTCATCACCCTGCCTTTCGCCTTCGGCCAGATTCCCGGCGGGCTTGTATTCGGCGCCGCATTCTTCATCCTGCTGTTCTTTGCCGCCCTCACCTCCTCGATCGCGATGATGGAGCCTCCGGTCTCCTGGCTGACCGATGCCACCGGACTCTCGCGCCGCTCCGCCGCGCTGCTCTCCGGCAGCATCAGCTTCGTTCTGGGCGTTCTCGCCGCGCTCTCGTTCAATGTCCTGGGAGACTATTATCCGCTCGACGCGATTCGGATCTTTGCCGGCAAGACATTCTTCGCCCTGTTCGATTATTTCGTCATCAATCTCCTGATGCCCTTCGGCGGCATCGTGATCGCCGTTTTTGCCGGCTGGATAGTGAAACGACAGTTCAGCGCCGACGAGTTGTTCGATAACCGAAATCTCACTGCGCACCGCCTCTGGCTTTTCCTGGTCCGCTTTCTCGCGCCTGCCGTGCTGGCCTACGTGTTATTCGACATGGCGACGAGTTAAGTCACACCCATGCAGTTCATCGACATCCCGGAGTCCGGCGGGCCCGAGGCGCTCAAACTGTCAGACGGCCCGTCCCCCGAGGCCGGACCGGGCGAGCTTCTGATCAAGGTGCTGGCCGCCGGCGTCAACCGTCCCGACATTGCGCAACGCCAGGGCCTCTATCCGGTTCCGCCAGGCGCATCGCCTATTCCCGGACTCGAAGTCTGCGGTGAGGTCGAAGAGCTCGGCAACGGTGCGACGAGATTCGAACGGGGAAACCAAGTGTGCGCGCTCGTCAACGGCGGCGGCTACGCCGAGTACGTCGCCGTGCCCGAAGGCCAGTGCCTGCCCGTGCCGTCGGGGCTGAGCCCCATCGAGGCCGCGGCAATACCGGAGACCTTTTTCACCGTCTGGACCAACGTGTTCGAGCGCGGCGCTCTTAAGAAAGGCGAGAGTTTTCTGGTGCACGGCGGCTCCAGCGGCATCGGCACGACCGCTATTCAGTTGGCA
>JBHIDG010000154.1:0-7336 GCA_046760025.1 Woeseia sp.
ATGGTCTAGGGATTGATGGCAGCGACGGCCAGAGCATCAGTGGGAGCGATGCGGAATTGCTCGTACTCGGTGACATCGACCACATCGGTGACGGCTTTATATCTGTGCTGGGTCAGACGGTGTTTGGTGATCTGGGCCGCCTGGGTGGCTTGGGCGCCGGCATGACAGTTGCTGTTTACGGCTCTCTAGATGCGGATAGTGGTGGCATATTGGATGCGCAGGTATTCCCGGTACGCCGGAGTATCGCTGGTGCTTCATTCTTGCGCGGTATTGTTGACGAAGTCGATCGTTCTCTCGGACGGGCAGTCGTGAGCGGGGTGACAGTTGACTACAACGCCCTGTTGTCGGGCGGCGTTGCACCGCAGGTCGGTGCTGAAGTTGCTGTCGCGGGCAGAGCGTACCGCGGTATGGGCCTGTTGGTTGCCGATCCGCTGCTGAGTCTCGACTGACAAAAGTCAGGCGCAAAAAAAAGTCGGCGTCCCTGCCGACTTAGATCTCGTATCAACATTTAAGAAGATGCGAGGGTTGGAGGAGTCGCCCCTGAGCGATTAGAGGCGACTCGCTGCGCACTATAGGTAGATCACTTTTCAATTGCTGTGATCACCCTCACAAAACAATTTTCACTCTTAGAAACAGACACTTATCAGTGTCCTTTTGTTAAACAGAATCGAATTAAGTAAAGCTAATTGCTGCTTGTTGCATCGACGCGAAGTTTCTTCAAGTGCGCCTGAAATTTCTTCTGAGCAAGGTTCTGTTTAATTGTGTCACGAACACTTTCAAGGGGCGGCGGTTCGTTCAATCGCGACTCTTCTCGCAAGATGACGTGCCAGCCAAATTCTGTTTGAACGGGTTCGCTGGTGTACTTGCCATCCTCGAGTGCGGCAACGGCATCTGAAAAGGGCTTGACCATCTGATCCGGAGAAAACCAGGGCAAAGCGCCGCCGTCCTGGGCGGATGGGCCCGTGGAGTTCTCCATCGCCAGCGTGGCAAAGTCGCTGCCGGAGTCGAGCTCGGCAATGAGGCCAACCGCTGCACCCTGCGTCGGAACGAGAATGTGCCGCGCTTTGTATTGCAGCGGCGGGGCAGATTGTGCCTGCATGTCATATTCCGCCTGTATTTCTTCCTCGGTTGCGGCGTTTTCAGAGAAATACCTGGTGGCGAAGGCTTGGGCGACGATGGCACGCTCTTGCAGTTCAAGTTGCGCTGCGACCGCAGGGTCTTTCTTGAGGTCCGCGGACTCAGGCTGCGTTGAAAGGACATAGAGATCTGTCAATTCCGACACGAGAGCATCTCGCTCTTGCTCGGAAATGCCGCTGAGCGGCCTTTTGGTGCGCGTCTGCACGTAGACTTCCAGTACCGCACTGTCGAGACTGGTTCCGTTGATCGTCGCGACAGATTCAGCTCCGGCAGACGTTACGGCGAGCGCAACAAAGCCTGTGAGGGTCATCGCAGCTGATCGAGTTCCGGCGGTTGCGGAACCATTCTTCAGATACATGATCGGGGTTTCCTTGGTCAGGTCAAAATCTATGTTGCTCCGGATCGCGGTTCGGACGGTGTATATGCCCTGATCCGGAGCGCGTGAATGTCAGACTCGAGCAGACTGGCGAGCGCATCATAAACCATTCTGTGCCGCTGTAAGCGACTTTTGCCGTCGAAGGCCGGTGACACGATCGTGATATCGAAATGACCCTTGCCATCCTTCGCACCCACATGGCCGGCGTGCAGGTGACTCTGGTCCCTGAGTAAGAGCTCGGTCGGCAGGAAATGCTCGTTCAGGCATTGCCGAATCCGGGATTCCCGGTCGGTTGTCAAGGAAGAATCCTTTTGAAGGGTTTGACGACCACTTCTTGATAGACGCCGGCATCGACGTACGGGTCGGCATCGGCCCATGCTCGCGCCTCGCCCAGCGACGGAAAGTCGGCGATTACCAGGCTACCGGTGAAGCCGGCGGGTCCGGGGTCCTCTGCGTCGGCCGCCGGGTGCGGACCGGCCGTCAGGAGGCGCCCTTGTTCGGCCAAGGCATTCAGACGTGCCAGGTGCTTCTCTCGTACGCTTGTACGAAGTCCGAGACTGTCTTCCACGTCCTCACTGATGATTGCGTACCACATGTCAGATCTCGGATTTTTCAGTTTCGGTCGGGTCCTTGTTACTGGCGATCGTCATCCAGACGGCCTGAATGATCACGAAGATCAGTGTCAGGCCGAGCAAACCGAAAACCTTGAATTTGACCCATACCGGTTCACTGAACGTGTAAGCCACGTAGATGTTCAGGCCGCCGGCGAAAACAAAAAACGCGACCCACATAAGGTTGAGCTTGGTCCATTGCTGGCGACTCAGTTCGGCAGCTTTTCCGAACAGCCTCTCCACGATTGTTCTTCTACCGATCCACTGGCTTGCCAGGAATACGATGCTGACCACCCAGTAGAACGCCGTCGGTTTCCAAAAGAGAAAGAGTGGATTGCGGTACAGAAGCGTCGCACTGCCGAGTACAAGCAAAAATATCGTCGAACCCAGGTACATCTTGTCGAGCTTGCGCGTCAGGAAAATCTTCAGTGCCAGCCCGACGGGCATCGCTATCATCAGGACGCCGACAGCGAAATAGAGGTCGTCGTATACGTATGCCGCGAAGAAGAAGAGCAAGGGCAAGGGCAAGGGCAAGAAATCAGCCAATAACTGCATCGGAAGCTCGTAGACAGGACCCAAAAAAGTGGTGGCGAATGATAGCGCATGTGCAACGTCGGCCGATACATGCGCAGAGCAGATCGGGCGGTGCCTTTCCGATGCCGCTACAATCCGCGCATGGCACGGATCGTCACAATACATCCATCAAATCCGCAACAGAGGCGCGTCGCCGAGGTCGTCGCGACTATCCGCCACGGTGGGCTTGTGGCCTACCCGACGGACTCGAGTTACGCGTTCGGCTGCCATATCGGCGACAAGGGGGCAATGGACCGGATCCGCAGGATCCGGAAGACGGACAAGAGGCACAATTTCACGCTGGTCTGCAGAGACCTGTCCGAGATCAGCCTCTACGCCCGGGTCGATAACTGGGCCTACCGGCTGATGAAGTCGGCCACGCCGGGGCCCTATACGTTTATACTGCAGGCGACGCGCGAGGTACCGAAGCGCTTACAGAACCCGATGAGAAGGACGATCGGCATACGTGTCCCCGACCATCCGATCGTTCGTGCGATGCTCGACGCGCTGGGCGAGCCAATTATGAGTTCGACGCTGACCCTGCCAGGGGATGCCTGGCCGCTGACCGACGTCGCGGAGATCGGGAAACGTATCGGGCACGACATCGAACTGATTGTTGACGGTGGCCCGACCGGCATCGAACCGACCAGCGTGATCGACCTGTCGGGCGGCTCGGTGGAAATACTGCGTGAGGGACGGGGCGATGTCAGTGCGCTACGAACGCACAACAAATAGAGGCTTGTACGTCGATTTGGGCTAAAATGCGGCTTCCTCGCTTGGCAATCCGATGAAACCTGAACTCAGAGTTCTTACGAGCAAAGATGCACCCAAACCGCCGTCGGACGGGGAAATGGAGCCGGCGCAAGCGGAGATGCCTTTTGCGGTCGTCGATGGCGAGCCGGTTACCGAGCTACCCCAGGACCTCTACATCCCGCCGTACGCGCTGCAGGTCTTTCTCGAGGCGTTCGAGGGTCCGCTTGATCTGTTGTTGTACCTGATTCGCCGCCAAAACATCGACGTGCTGGATATCCCGATCGCAGAAATAACGCGGCAGTACGTCGAATACATCGAGCTGATGAAGGAGATGCAGCTTGAACTGGCAGGCGAATACCTGCTGATGGCCGCGATGCTTGCGGAGATCAAGTCGCGCATGTTGCTGCCGCGTGCCGAAAGCCAAGACGAGGACGAGGCAGACCCGCGTGCGGAGTTGGTTCGGCGATTGCAGGAGTACGAACGATTCAAGAAGGCGGCCGAGGATCTGGGCGCGCTGCCGCGTCTGGAGCGGGATGTGTTCGTCGCAAATGTCGAGGCGCCCGAGCGGCATGCGGTAGCCAAGGTGCCGGATGTCACGTTGAAGGAACTGTTTCTCGCATTTCACGACATTCTCAAGCGCGCCGAGATGTTCACAAACCTGCACCTTCTTCGCGAGCCACTGTCGGTGCGACAACGCATGTCGGAGATTCTGACTCGGGTGAAGGCGAGCTCGTTTACCGGCTTTGCAGATCTGTTTGATCCGGAAGAAGGGCGCATGGGTGTGGCCGTCACGTTTGTCGCCGTACTCGAACTACTTCGGGAATCGACGATCGAAGTCGCGCAGGCCGAAGCATATGCCCCGTTGCACGTGCGAGCGGCATCGTCGGTTCGTCTCGTATCCAACGAAGACGAGCTCTAAACGATCATGAATCTGCAAACGGAATCCGAGAGAACGATAGTTAATGGACGAGACTGAGATCAAACATTTTATCGAGTCGGCGTTGCTGGCGGCCGGACGGCCCCTCAACATCGATCAGATACAGGGCCTGTTTGTGGACGGATCGGCACCGGAGAAACCGCGAATCAGACAGGCGATCAGCACGTTGCAGGACGAATACGAGGACCGGGGAATCACGATCGAGGAAGTGGCGTCCGGCTATCGAATCCAGGTCAGGGCTTCCATGGCGGAGCGCCTGCAAAAGTTGTGGGAGGAAAGGCCGCCGCGATATTCGCGTGCATTGTTTGAAACACTGGCCCTCGTCGCCTATCGACAACCGGTAACGCGGGGCGATATTGAGGATATTCGCGGGGTGTCCGTCAGCACGAACATAATTCGTACGCTGCTGGAGCGTGAATGGATTCGCGTTGTCGGCCATCGCGATGTTCCGGGACGTCCGGCCATGTTTGGCACGACCAAGCTGTTTCTCGATTACTTCGGTTTAAAAAAGCTCGACGACCTGCCGCCACTGGCTGACCTCGCCGATTGGGAAACGCTTCGCGTCCAGCTCGATCTTCCGGCAGTCGAGGAAGAGGAGATACCGGCGGAGACGGCCGAAGTGACCGGTCTCCTCGTAACCGATCCGGAAGACGCAGAGGATGACGATTTCGACATCGACGATATCCCGGAACTGATCGCCGACACCGGGTTCCAGGTAAGAATCCCGGCAAAATGGACTGAATCGCCGGAGGACGAGAGCGATGAGGCGGACCAGGCCGATGCCGGCAGCGCGGAAGATGCAGACGCCTCACATTCCGGTTCCTGAGGAAAGCAAGAAATGCTCGAGCGCGTCCAGAAGGTGCTCGCCGCGGCAGGTCACGGGTCACGCCGCGAAATCGAAAGCTGGATTGAAGCCAGCCGCCTGAGCATCGACGGCCGAATTGCCCGGTTGGGGGATAGAGTCGGCGGATCCGAAGCCATCATGCTGGACGGCCGACGGCTTCAAGTCGGGACTGTCCACCAGTCGCACCGGCACCTCATCTATAACAAGCCGGCAGACGAAATCACCAGCCGCTCGGATCCCGAAGGGCGACGCCTGGTATTCGATGCCCTCCCGAAACTGAAGGGCGCCCGGTGGATTGCCGTCGGCCGACTGGACATGACGACAAGCGGGCTGCTGTTGTTTACGACCGATGGGGAACTGGCCAACGCATTAATGCACCCATCGTCGGAATTGTTACGGCGATACGCCGTCAGGGTGCACGGCAGTCCTTCTGGCGCGGAACTGGCCAGACTGCGCACTGGAGTCGATCTCGAGGATGGCCGGGCGGCGTTCGAGAGTATTCGGGCGGGTGGTGGTGAGGGGACGAATCGCTGGTACAACGTGACTCTGAGAGAGGGCCGCAATCGCGAGGTACGGCGTCAGTGGTCGGCGATCGGCTACGAGGTCACACGCCTCATTCGTGTGGGTTACGGCCCGATCGACCTGCCGCGGAAATTACGCCGCGGCGAATACGAGGCGCTCACCCCTGCTCAGGTGAGAGCGCTTTATCTGGCAGCCGGACTCAAGCCTTCTGCCGGTATCCGAAGAATACGGTGCCGGAGCAAACTTTCCTAACTTATTCTCGCCGCCGCCGGCTTACTGTGCGTCGAGGCTTTCTCCGGTGATGCCCTGACTGTCGGGCCCGAGCAGATAGATGTACACAGGGAGAATCTCGGCCGGCGTTTTAAGTTTGTGCGGGTCTTCTGCCGGATAGGCTGCCAATCGCAGTCGGGTGCGAACTGGACCCGGATTGATGCAATTGATACGCAGGCTCGTGTGTCTATTCTCATCGGCCAGGATCTGGGACAATCCTTCGATCGCAAATTTTGAGACCGAATAAGCACCCCAGTAGGCTCGGCCCTGGCGCCCGACGCTGCTGCTCGTAAATATCAGGGATGGGTCCGGAGACTCTCGGAGAAGCGGCAGGCAGGCCTGCGTAAGGGAAAAGGCGGCCGTCAAATTGACATGCATGACTCGCTGCCAGTCGGCCGGGTTATATTGCTCGATTGAAAACCTGTCTCCGAGAATCCCGGCATTGTGTACCAGGCCATCCAATTGGCCGAATTCAGTAGTGATACTTTCGGCCATTGACAGGTATGCGTCGGTGTCGGCCGTCGCCAGGTCGATCGACGCAATTGATGGTCGCGGCGCATCCCTCAACGACTCGATTTGATCATAAACAGACTCGAGCTTCTTAATGTTGCGTCCGTGAAGAATAACTCTCGCGCCGAGGCCTGCCGTCTGCAACGCCAGCGCCGCTCCGATGCCGCCGCTGGCTCCCGTAATCAATATGATCCGGTTCTTGAGAAGGCCGGGACGATACTCGTAGGTGGCAGCGTCAAAGCTCATATACAGGTGCCGGAGCAAACTATCCTAACTTCTCCGACAAGTTTTCTGTCAGATATCGCATGTCCGGCATGCCTGCCTCCACTAACGAGATCATGCGTTTCCCCGACAAGTTAAAGAAGTTAGGAAAGTTTGCTCCGGCACCCAATCTATTGCAGCGTCTTGTCGCTGGATTCAATGGATACCGGCTTGACGTCACTTTCGACGTCTTCCTGATTTTCGTCCATTTTGCGTGGCAGCGATTCGAGCGTTTCGACCTGCTCAAGGTCTTTCTTGGGCCGAATGCCGAGCTCGACAAACTTTCTCGCACCGGGCAGCACCTTCCGTTCCAGTGAGCCCACAGCTCGATTGTAGTTTTCAACGCTGCTTGCCAACTGCTTGCCGACCCTGTTCATGTGTCCGGCGAACGCCGTCAGCCTGCCGTACAGGTCTTCGCCGAGCTTGCGGATCTCCTCGGCGTTCTCGGCAAGCGCCAATTGGCGCCATCCGTACGCCACAGCCTTGAGCAGCGCCACGAAGCTCGTGGGCGTGGCAAGAATGATTTGCTGCGACAGCGCGGA
>JBHIDG010000155.1:0-7318 GCA_046760025.1 Woeseia sp.
GGGCGGGCGATTAAGCGACGAAATGCTCGCCGCATTTCATGAAGTAGGGGTCCTCGTTCTTGAAGACTTTGTAACCGCAAGAGCATGTTCCGAGCTTCGCAACAGGGCGAGCGAGCTGGTCGAGGAATTCGATCCGATGGAGGTTCAGAGTGTTTTCTCGACAACAAAACAGACGCAGCTGGATGACACTTATTTTATCGAGTCGGGAGACAAGATTCGTTTTTTCCTCGAGGACGATGCGTTTGATGAAACTGGTCAGCTGCGACAGTCTAAGGAATCGTGTCTGAACAAAATGGGTCACGCGATGCACGATCTCGACCCGGTTTTTGATGCGTTTTCCCGCACGCCAGAGTTGGCAGAGGTCGCGAGATGCCTGGGCTTCGCCGATCCCGGCATCATTCAATCGATGTACATCTTCAAACCGCCGAAAATCGGCGGCGAAGTCGTATGCCACCAGGACTCAACATATATTTACACCGAGCCCGAATCCTGCGTCGGATTCTGGTTTGCGCTGGAAGATGCCACGATCGAGAATAGTTGCATGTATTTCATCCCGGGCGCGCACAAGCTGCCGCTCAGGCAACGCAACTATCGAAGGGCCGACGGCACGCTGGTCACGGAAACGATCGACTACACGCCCTGGCCCGAGCATTCGAAAGTGCCGGCCGAAGCGCAGACGGGCACGCTGGTCATTTTCGACGGGCGGGCGCCGCATATGAGCGAACCGAACCTCTCAGACAAGTCGCGTCACGCCTACACACTGCATGTGATTGACCAGCAGTGTCATTACCCGGCCGAAAACTGGCTGCAACGAAGTGCTGAAATGCCATTGCGCGGTTTCGCCTAGCCGATGTTGTTCGTCGATGTCATTCGGAAGAAGCGGGACGGTAGCGAGCTGTCGCCCGAAGAAATCGAGTTCTTCGCTGCGGGGCTAGCCGACTCGACCATTCCGGCGGAACAGGTATCCGCACTGGCAATGGCAGTATTTCTGAATTCGATGACATTTGCAGAAGCGGGAACCCTGACCAGGGCAATGGCTGCATCCGGCACGATGCTCGACTGGCGGGAAGAGGACCTCGGTGGTCCCGTCATCGACAAACATTCGACCGGAGGCATTGGCGACAAGGTCAGCTTTCTGCTGGCGCCTATTGCCGCGGCATGCGGTTGCTTCGTACCGATGATCTCCGGACGCGGTCTGGGTCATGGCGGAGGGACGCTGGACAAGATCGGCAGCATTCCGGGCTACGACGCGATGCCGGACCTCGACACATTCAAGAAAGTCGTCAAGTCGGTCGGCTGCGCGATCATCGGGCAAACGGCCGACCTGGCTCCCGCGGACCGGCGATTTTACTCCATCCGTGACGTAACCGGCACGGTCGAGTCGGTGCCGCTGATCACTGCGTCGATCCTTTCGAAGAAGATGGCTGCGGGCCTCGACGGTCTCGTTATGGACGTCAAGTTCGGTTCCGGCGCGTTCATGCTGACAGTGGACGAAGCAAAGAACCTGGCAGGTAGCATCATAGGCACTGCAAGAAGTTCGGGACTCACGACTCATGCACTTTTGACCGACATGAACGAGAACCTCGGTCTGACTGCCGGCAACGCGATCGAGGTTGCAGAGTCAATGGCATATCTGACCAACGCGCACCGCGAGGCGCGGCTGGATGAGGTCGTAATGAGCCTTGTCGCAGAGATGCTCGTCGTCGGCGGGCTTTCGCATGACGTAGGCGCGGCACGAGCCAGCGCCGAAGCCGCCCTGACCACAGGCCGGGCGGCGGAGGTGTTCGGCCGGATGGTATCCGCATTGGGCGGACCTTCGGACTTCGTCGAACGATACGAAGACCACCTGCCTGTGGCTCCTGTACGGATGCCGGTTTTTCCCGACGAAGCGGGATATCTGTCCGGGGTCGACGGGCGCGCGGTAGGGAATTCGATCATCGAACTCGGCGGTGGGCGCAAAAAAGTCACAGATGAGCTCGATCTGGCCGTTGGCATCAGCGACGTCGCGCCGATCGGAGCGATAGTCGGGCAGGACCGTCCGCTGGCGGTCGTGCACGCGGCATCGGATGAGGCGACGCGCGAGGCCGGCAGGATGTTGCGCCGGGCGTGTACGATCTCCGACGTCAAACCCTCATCCAGGCCCGTAATTTTCGAGACGCTGACGTCAGGATAGACAGGTAACCGGACTGCATAGCCGGTATGCTTGGTCTGTTGCGGCTCAGCTAACGCCGAGAACAACACCAAGAATTCATCGAATGCGGGGACTGAATCATGTCAGGCAGATTTATCGGATTGGTGGGGATCGTTGTAATTCTGGGAATCGCATATCTATTGTCCGGAAACCGCAAGGCAATCAGTCTGCGCATCGTAGGGGCTGCGTTTGCATTGCAGGCGGCGGTCGCGGCGTTCGTTATTTACTCAGCGCCCGGCAAAACGGCAATCGAGGCAATGAGCACCGCCGTTCTGAATCTGATGGCATACTCGCGCGAAGGTATCGAGTTTCTTTTCGGCGGATTGGCCACGGATTCCAGCCTGGCGAATTTCGCAATCAATGTTCTGCCGGTCATTATATTTTTCTCTGCCCTGATGTCCGTTCTCTACCATCTCGGGATTGCGCAGCTTTTTGTCAGGGCGGTTGGCGGGGCACTGCGATGGGTTTTAGGCACGAAGGCCGTTGAATCCCTGAATGCGGCCGCAAACATTTTCATTGGCCAGACCGAAGCGCCGCTCGTCGTCCGACCGTATCTGAAAGGGCTGACAGAGGCACAGCTCTTCGCCGTCATGGTCTCGGGCGTGGCGTCGATTGCGGGTACGGTACTCCTCGCCTATGTGCAACTCGGGGCGGAACTCAAGTATCTTCTGGCGGCGAGCTTCATGGCGGCTCCTGGCGGTTTGCTGATGGCGAAAATAATAATGCCCGACGAAAAAATAGAATCGGCAGCCGAAGATGCCGAGCACCTCAAGATGGGGAAAAGCCCGCACATCAACGTCATACTGGCGGCGGCAGTAGGAACGAGTGACGGTCTCAGGCTGGCGGTCAACATCGGCGCGATGCTAATTGCATTCATTGCATTGATCGCATTGTGCAATGGCGTTATCGGTGGTTTGGCCGGCCTTGTCGGTGTCGAAGGACTCACACTTCAGAAAATGCTGGGCTGGTTTTTTGCACCGCTCATGTATCTTCTCAGCGTACCCTGGGCGGAAACCCAGGCCGCCGGAGCCCTTTTCGGGGAGAAGCTGATACTCAATGAATTTGTCGCATACAGCCACCTGAATGAGTACCTAGTAGGCATGAGCGAACGCACCCGCGCAGTTGTCACATTCTCTCTTTGCGGATTCGCAAATTTGTCTTCCATAGCGATTCTGCTCGGCGGCCTCGGCAGTCTCGTGCCGGAAAAAAGGGAATTGATCGCAAAATTCGGGCTCAAGGCCATTGCCGCCGGTTCGCTTTCCAATTTGATGAGCGCCGCGCTGGCTGGTTTGCTGCTTACTTTCTAGTGTCAAAACACAAGACAATAATCGACTGCGATCCCGGGCAGGACGATGCCATCAATCTCTTTCTTGCGATGGCCTCGCCTGAGGAGATCGAAATACTCGGCATTACGGCGGTGGCCGGCAATGTCCCGCTTGAGCTGACGGAGAGAAACGCGAGACTTATATGTGATATAGCCGGGCGGTGTGATATCCCGGTATTCGCCGGCTGCGACAAGCCATTGGTCCGCGAGTTGATCACCGCGGAAAAAGTCCACGGTACGACCGGTATCGATGGTATCGAGATTTCCGAACCTTCAAAGCATCTGGAAGAGCGGCATGCCGTCGACTTCATCGTGGATATACTCCGAAACGCGGATGACGATGAAATCACGTTGGTGCCGACAGGTCCGCTGACCAACATCGCAATGGCACTCGGCAAGGCACCGGACGTTCTGCCAAGAATAAGGGAAATCGTTCTCATGGGTGGCGCCATGCGCGAAGGCGGAAACTACTCGCCGTCGGCCGAGTTCAACATGCTGGTCGATCCGCACGCTGCAGACGTCGTTTTCAAATGCGGGCGTCCGATTACGCAGATGGGCCTCGATGTCAGCCACCAGGTTCTTGCAACACGCCAGCGCATCGACAGAATCAGAGAGATCGATAACAGCCCTGCGAAGGCGACGGTTGGGATGCTCGACTTTTTCAAGCGCCATGACATGGCAAAGTACGATTATCTGGGCGCTCCCTTGCACGATCCCTGCACGGTCGCATACTTGCTGGAGCCGGCCATTTTCGAAGGCAAGCTCTGCAACGTGTCGATCGAGACCGAATCGGAACTGACCATGGGCAATACCGCGGTCGATTTCTGGCACGTGACCGACCGGCCGGTGAATACCAACTGGATTCACGCTGCCGATGCCGAAGCCTTTTATGAGCTTTTGACATCACGACTTGCCCGATTCGAAAGTTGAAACCATGAACAGGCCCGAGTCGGCAGTACCCGGCAGCAAACCGACTATCGTCGTCGTCGGTTCCGTAAATCTCGACCTGGTGGCGACGGTGCCCCGATTGCCCGCGCCCGGTGAAACCGTGACAGACGCCGATCTGGGTCGTTATCCCGGCGGGAAGGGCGCCAATCAGGCGCTCGCTGCACGCCGGCTCGGAGCCGATGTCCTTTTATATGCCCGTGTCGGTGCCGATGCCAACGCGGAGGAAGCGCTTGCGATGCTCCGGGACGACGGCATCAACCTGGCAGATTGCAGCGTCGATCCGGACGCCCCGACCGGCATTGCGCTGATCTCGGTCGCGCCCTCGGGGGAGAATCAGATCGTCGTGGTCCCGGGCGCGAATCGCACGCTGCTTCCCGAAGTTCTCGAATTGCCCTGGGCCGATGCGCTGATCTGTCAATTGGAGGTGCCGGTTGCGACTATCCGGAAGGCAGCCGAGGACTTCGACGGCTTTTTCTGTATCAACCTGGCCCCCGCGGTGGCGGTTCCGACGGAGATCCTGATACGCGCCGATCTCATCGTCGTCAATGAAACGGAGGCTGAGTTTTACGGTGACGTGCTGCATGAGGGCCGGGCTCTTGTGGCAATCACGCATGGCGCAAAGGGTGCGAAGTTACATAAGGGTGGCGAAGAGCTGGCATCCGCCCGGCCACCGGCCGTCGCCGCTGTGGATGCCACCGGTGCCGGTGATACGTTCACCGCGGCCTTGACCGTCGCTTTGCTAGAGAAAATGCCGCATCCGGTAGCGCTGGCCTTTGCCTGTGCGGCAGGTGCCTGCGCCGCGACGAAACACGGGGCACAGCCGTCGTTGCCCTATCGCGATGCGGTTGAAAAGCTGCTAAGGGTGCCGGGCACCGACTAATTTGACTATTTGTTTAGAGCCGAGCCTGCCGAAGCCGAAAAGCGAGCGGCAGCAGCTCGTCGATGCTGTAATTGTGAATCTCTCCCTCTTCATCTATCAGGACGACGCGAGTGTTTTCGTTTGAGAATTCGAGAATGCACTGACGGCAACCGCCACAGGGCGTACAGAATTCGAGGTCTTCGGCGCCCCCGACAGCCGCAATGACAGCAATCTTCTTACCGCCGGCGGCGATCATTGCGCCGATCGCGTTTGCTTCGGCGCAATTGCCTTCGGGATAGGCAGCATTTTCCACGTTGCAACCCGTATGAATGTCACCTCTGTCGTCAATGATGGCAGCGCCGACCAGATAGTTCGAGTATGGGGCGTGCGCGTTTTGGCGCACGCTTTTTGCTGCTTCGATCAGTTGTTCATCGTCCATAGAAAGTTATCCCTGGGACTTGCGCATCGGATTGTTCGGATGCGTTGTCCAGTCCATCGGCTCGGGATTGATCGGCTTACCCGTTCTGGCATCGATGCCGTCTGTTACCGGTGTCATCGTGATGCAGCCGTCGACGGGACAAACGCTGACACACAGATTACAGCCGACGCATTCCTCGTCAATCACCTGGAAGCGACGCTCGCCATTGACCGTCGAAGTAATAGCCTGGTGCGACGTGTCCTCGCAGACGATGTGGCAGCGACCGCACTTGATGCAAAGGTCCTGATCGATCACCGCCTTTTCGACGTAATTGAGGTTGAGGTATTGCCAGTCGGTGACGCTCGGCACTGCCTTGCCCACCAGGTCAGCGACAGACGACATTCCTTTTTCGTCGAGGAAGTTGCTCAGACCGTCCGTCAAATCATCGATGATCTTGAAACCGTAAACCATGGCGGCCGTGCACACCTGGACATTCGATGCGCCGAGCGCGAGGAAATCCACTGCGTCGCGCCAGTCGCTGATGCCGCCGATGCCGGAGATCGGGATGTCGGCGGTCTCCTGGTTTCGGGAAATCTCGGCGACCATGTGGAGCGCTATCGGCTTGACCGCCTCGCCGCAGTAGCCGCCGTGTGATCCCTTTCCATCGGTCGCCGGATACATCGTCAGCGTGTCGTAGTCTACCCGCATGATCGAATTGAGCGTGTTGATAAGCGATACGCCGTCGGCACCGCCGTCCTTGGCTGCGCTGGCGGGCGGAAGGATGTTCGTCACGTTGGGCGTCAGTTTGACGATCACGGGGATCGACGCGTGCTTCTTGCACCATTCGGTGGCCATCCGGATGTACTCCGGCACCTGGCCCACAGCGGCGCCCATACCGCGTTCGGACATACCGTGAGGGCAGCCGAAGTTGAGTTCGAAGCCGTCGGCGCCCGTGTCCTCGATCATCGGAATGTATTTCGCCCAGGTCTTCTCCTCCATCGGCAGCATGATCGAGACGACCAGGGCGCGGTCGGGCCAGTCCTTCTTGATCCGGCGGATCTCGTCGAGGTTGACGCCCAGCGGCCGGTCGGTAATCAGTTCGATATTGTTGAATCCGATGACCCTGCGCTCGTTGCTGTGCAGCGCGCTGTAGCGCGGGCCATTGACGTTGACGATCGGCGGGTCTTCGCCGAGCATCTTCCACACGGCGCCACCCCAGCCGGCCTCGAAAGCGCGATTGACGTTGTAGGCCTTGTCGGTCGGCGGCGCCGACGCCAGCCAGAAGGGATTGGGCGATTTCATGCCCAGGAACTCACAAGAGAGGTCAGCCATTATTGCCCTCCTCACGAAGATACTCATCAATTGCGATTGCGGCGATCTTGCCGTCCTGCACGGCCGAGACAGTCAGATCATCGCCGCCAGAAATGCAGTCGCCTCCCGCCCAGACGCCCGGTAATGATGTCTCTCGATTATCATTCGTGACGATCCTGCCGTTTTTGAGCTCGAGTACGCCGGTAACGGCCCCCAGGGCCTCTTGCGACGGGCTCTGGCCGATAGCCTTGAACACCATGTCGGCGT
>JBHIDG010000156.1:0-7287 GCA_046760025.1 Woeseia sp.
GGCTCTTCCCTCGAGCCATAGCCCGCTATGGCTCTCGGTCCAGAGCGGCGTCAGCTACAACGATCTCGCGCCCAAAATCCCGGGCTCTCGTGCAATCTTCGGGCTAGGGACCCATGGGTGACTATCCGAGAGACCTGAAGGGCTATGGGGGGCAACCACCGGCCGCGGACTGGCCCGGCGGGGCGCGCGTCGCGATTCAGTTCGTCGTCAACTACGAGGAAGGGGCGGAGAACTGCGTGCTGCACGGCGACCGGGCCTCGGAAGCATTCCTGTCCGAGATTGTCGGTGCAGAGGCAATTGAGGGCCAGCGCCATATGAACGTGGAGTCCATCTATGAATACGGCGCCCGAGCCGGATTCTGGCGCCTGCACGACATTTTTACGACGCGAAGTATGCCAGTTACTGTTTTCGGCGTGGCGATGGCGCTCGAGCGCAACCCGGAAGCCGTCGACGCGATGTGGGACGCGGAGTGGGAAATCGCAAGTCATGGCTATCGTTGGATCGACTATCAGTTTGTGGACGAGAAAACGGAGCGCGAACACCTCGATAAGGCAATCGAGGTTCACCGGCAGGCAACCGGCGAGCGGCCGCTCGGCTGGTACCTCGGACGCTGCAGTCCGATAACACATCAACTCGTGGCAGAGGAAGGTGGTTTCATCTACAACGCGGACTCCTACGCGGACGATCTGCCGTACTGGGATTACAGGTTCGAGACGCCACAGCTCATGGTGCCCTATACGCTTGACGCCAATGACATGCGTTTTGCGACGCCGCAAGGATTCAATTCCGGCCAGCAGTTCCTCGATTATCTCAAGGACAGCTTCGATGTGTTGTACGCGGAAGGCATGGAGTCGCCGAAGATGATGTCGGTCGGCTTGCATTGCCGGCTTGTCGGGCGTCCCGGCCGCGCGGCAGCACTGGGTAGATTCCTGGACTATGTGCAGGACCACGATGACGTCTGGGTGTCCAGGCGCATCGATATCGCTCGGCATTGGCAGGAACGCCATCCGCCGCGGGCATAAATCAATGCCTGTGGAATCGGATCGGGAAGAATTCGTCCGCCGCTACGGGGGAATCTATGAACACTCACGCTGGGTCGCGGAGGAGTCTTTTGCCGAAGCGGCAAATATCGACGACGTCGGGGACCTGGCGACGATCTTCGCCGACTGTGTGAACCGGGCCGATCATGAAAAAAAGCTGGCGCTCGTTCGCGCCCATCCCGATCTGGCGGGGCGAGCGGCAGTGAGCGGTGAGCCGACACACGAATCGGCCATGGAACAAGCCAGCGCCGGCATTGATCGATGCACGGAACAGGAGTATGAGCAGTTTCAGGAGCTGAATGAGCAGTACAAGGACAAGTTCGGCTTTCCGTTCGTGATGGCGGTTCGCGGCAGCAACCGGCGCGAAATACTTGCGGCATTTGCGGCCCGGCTTGCGAATGACGAGCAGACAGAATTCGAAACGGCGATCCGCGAGATTCACAAGATTGCGCGCCTGCGCCTACGGGAACTGGTAACTTGAAGCCGGAACGGGACAATCCGTTTCACCAGTGGGTGCGTCTCGAACAGCCGCGGCTGGGTACGCGCGTCGTTTATGCGACCGATGATTTTTTTGCGGACAAGGCCAGGCTGATCGATCAGGTGGAACCGGTATTCATCCCCGACAAATATGACGACAACGGCAAATGGATGGATGGCTGGGAAAGCCGCAGGAAGCGTGAACCGGGACACGACTACTGCATCGTCAGGCTCGGCATCCGGGGCGTGATCCGCGGATTCGACATCGACACGAGGCACTTCACCGGCAACTTTCCGCCGCATGCCTCGATCGATGCCTGCGCCAGCGAGGATGAAACTCCAGGCGACGGCGCGGATTGGCGGGAGATTCTGCCGAAAGTCGCGCTGATGGGAGATTCACATCATTTTCTGGCTGTCGACCACGTTGATGCTTTTACACACCTTCGTCTGAATATCTACCCGGACGGCGGCGTGGCGCGGTTGCGCGTCTATGGAGAAGTCCGGCGGGATCCAAACGAATTCGATGATGATGCGGTCATCGATCTACTCGCGCTGGAGAACGGCGGGAGGGCCCTGTTATGCAACGACGAGCACTTCGGCAGTATGCACAATCTCAATGTGCCGGGAAGAGCCGTCAACATGGGCGACGGCTGGGAGACGGCGCGCCGCCGCGAGCCGGGTAACGACTGGGTCATTCTTGCGCTCGGATTTCCCGGGGTCATCGAGAAAGTCGAGATCGATACGGCGCACTTCAAGGGCAATTACCCGGACCGGGCCGCCATTCAAGCGGCGTACCTGACCGACGTCGATCTGGAGGATCTGGAGTTTGTGAGCAGGAACTGGCCGACACTGCTGCAGGAAAGCAAGCTGGATATGGACCAGCAACACTACTTCACCGACAAACTTAACGACGTCGGCACGGTGTCGCATGTCAGACTGTCGATATACCCGGACGGCGGTGTGAGTCGCCTGCGAATTTTCGGCCGCGTCGCATGAGCGAACCGACTGTAAGGGCGGTACCAATCACACCGGAGCGCTTCGCTCCTTATGGCGATGTCATTTGTGCGTCGCCGGACATGAAGGATGCCATGAACGAGGCGCGCTTCGATCGATTCAGCAAACTCGCAATGGTCGACGTCGATACCCGGGGAGGCGGGGCGCCTTCGATCAGCATTGCGCGCTGCACGACCGCGACGACACTGCCCTATCGTTTCGATCTGGTCGAAAGGCACCCACTGGGTAGCCAGGCGTTCATTCCGTTGTCGCCGTTTCGTTTTTTTGTCGTTGTCGCACCGGCCGGTGAGGCGGTCGAGTGCGAGGAACTGTGCGCATTCGTCACCAACGGCAGCCAGGGAGTAAATTATCATAAGGGCGTCTGGCACATGCCGATGATCGGACTGGAAGAGGGGCAGGAGTTCCTCATTGTCGACCGCAGTGGTGACAGCGAGAATTGCGAGGAGCATTACTTCGGCGAACCCGTCACCTTGCTGGGCCAATAGGATAGATGGCAAAGACGACCGCATTTCGAGCTTCGATCCTGCATTGTCTCGACGATCCGGGCAGCACGACGGATCATGACAATTCTGCCTTCGAATACATCGATGACGGACTCCTGATTGTCGATAAAGGCCATATTGGTGAGATCGGCCAGGCGGAGGCGCTGCTTCCCGGTGTGTCCGACGGAGTCGAGTTCGTCGACTACCGCGATAAACTGATCATTCCCGGAATGATCGATTGCCATGTGCACTTCCCGCAGGTCGATATCATCGCCTCGTACGGGGAACAGCTTCTCGACTGGCTCAGAGAATATGCTTACCCGGCGGAACGCAAATTTGCAGATGCCGGTCACGCGGCCGAGGTGGCGGAATTCTTTATCGACGAGCTATTGCGTAACGGCACGACGACGGCGCTGGTGTTTGCGACTGTTCATCCGCAGTCGGTCGACGCAATTTTCGAGAAGGCGCTAAACCGCAACATGCGCCTGCTGGCCGGCAAGGTGCTGATGGACAGGAACTGCCCGGAGGATCTCAGGGATGGTGCCAGGTCTGGATATGAAGAAAGCCTGAAACTGATCGAAAGGTGGCACGGCAAGGGTCGCCTGGGATACGCGATCACACCGCGATTTGCCGTGACCTCGAGCGAGGCCCAGCTGGCGGAGGCCGGGCGTCTGGCCGGTGAACACCCCGACGTGTACGTTCATACTCATCTGGCGGAAAATGAGGATGAGGTCGAGCTCATCGCAAAGCAGTTTTCCTGGAGCCGAAGCTACCTGGGAGTCTATGAGCGCTTCGGCCTGGTGCGCAACCGGTCCGTGTTCGCACACTGTCTGTACCTCGACGACCGGGATCGCAGGTCAATGGCGGACCATGGCGGCACCATCGCCTTTTGCCCGACCTCGAATCTGTTCCTCGGCAGCGGCCTGTTCGATCTGCGAGCGGCGGAGCGGCAGGGCATACACGTCGGGCTCGGTTCGGACGTAGGTGGGGGCACGAGTTTGAATGTCCTGCGGACA
Organism: Woeseia sp.; assembly: GCA_046760025.1. GTDB lineage: Bacteria > Pseudomonadota > Gammaproteobacteria > Steroidobacterales > Woeseiaceae > JACZWL01. The sequence continues at coordinate 4,030 of JBHIDG010000156.1, forward strand.
GCGAGCGAGGCGTACAAGGTACTGCATCTGCAGGATCAGACATTGCCACCGTTCAAGGCGCTGTACCTCGCCACGCTCGGCGCTGCGAGAGCGCTTGACCTCGATGACAGGATCGGCAATTTCACCGCGGGGAAAGAAGCCGACTTTGTCGTGCTGGATTCCAATGCTACTTCGATTACATCACGCAGATTAAGCAGGTCGGATGACATTGCAGAAAAACTGTTCGCCCTGATCATGCTCGGCGACGACCGCTCCGTCGCAGCTACCTATCTGATGGGCAAATTAGAATCGCCCGGAAATCGCTGACGTTGGTCAGCGTCGGACCGGTGACAACGAGATCTCCCAGTCCTGAGAAAAACCGATAGCTGTCGTTTTTCTCGAGCAGCGCTCTGGCGTCTAGTGACCGCTCGAGTGCACGCGTAAGGGAATCCGGAGTGACATGGCATCCGGCATTGTCTTCTGTGCCGTCGATGCCGTCGGTATCACAGGCGATCGCGTAGATGCCGGGATGGCCATCCAGGGCGAGCGCGAGCGCCAATGCATATTCGGAATTGCGACCACCCTTGCCATGACCGCTCACCCTGACTGTCGTTTCTCCACCCGAGATCAGCACGCAGGGCGGGCGTAGCGTGCCGCTAGCCGAGGCGATTTCCCTTGCGAGTGCAGCGTGCTCGTCTGCCAGTTCGCGAGCGTCACCGGTCAGGTCACCGAGAACTAGCGGTCCAATGTTTTCCCGGCGAGCTGCATCGGCGGCAGCGCTCATTGCGTCATCGGCGGTACCTATGATTCGCGCTTCTGATCTGGTGAAACGAGGATCGCCCGGTTTGGGTGTCTCCGCGGCCGGATTCCCGAGGCGATCCAGGATTCTTTCGGAGGCGGCGATTTCGAACTTGTGAATAATGTCGAGCGCCATCCGGCAGGTCGTATCGTCCGGCACCGTCGGCCCGGACGCGATCACGGAAATGTCGTTGCCGGGTACATCGGAGATCGCCAGCGTCACGAGCCGTGCCGGTGCGCAGGCGGACGCTAGCCTGCCACCCTTGATTGCCGACAGGTGTTTTCGCACGCAGTTGATTTCTGCAATGCTTGCGCCGGACTTCAGCAAGTCTGCGGTCACAGTTTGCTTGTCATTGAAACGAATCCCTTCCGCGGGTATCGAGAGCAGGGCGGAGCCGCCACCCGACAGAAGACAAATGACCAGATCATCCTCGACCAGGTTGCCGACCATAGTCAGGATTCGTTTCGCGGCATCCCGGCCTGCCGAATCCGGCACAGGGTGAGCCGCCTCGAAAATCTCTATCTGTGCGCTTTCGAGTGTATGCCGGTACGGTGTGATGACGAGTCCCGCAAGCGGTGCCGGCCAGTTATCCTCGACTGCACGCGCCATGGAAGCTGCAGCCTTGCCCGCCCCGATGACGATAGTCCTGCCTCGGGGAGGGGGAGGTAGTTGCCCGCGCATCAGGTTTGCCGGCTGGGCGGCCGCGACGGCCCGGTCAAACAGATATCCGAGAAACCGCCTCTCGTCCCGCATTCAGGCGGCGGGCTTGCTGTTACGTGTGTCGATGAACGGCCGCAGTCTGTCAATGATGCCGGCAAGCTCGGGCTTGTGGTCTTTCACCTCTTCGATCGACAAGCCCGACAACTCGTAGGGCAGTATCAGCCAGTCGGAGGTCTCACGAACATAGTAATCCGGTGGACGGATCGTCCGATCGGTCCGCCGGTACCACACCGTCGCGATGCGGATATCATGCGGGAGGTTGCGCCGGGTTTTTCTGGACAGGGTCTCGATCACCGCATTAACGCTGCAGCCCGTGCTGTAGACATCATCGACGATCAGCAGCGAATGCTCGTTGCAAAGGTTTTCGAGTAAATACTGCAGACCATGGACGCGAATCGAGTCTGCCTTATCGACCATCTGCGAATAGGCAGGGAGGCCTGTATACGAGGTGCGAATCGCGATGTGATCGGTCTTGACGCCGAGATAGTCAAGGCCTTCCTGCACGGCGATGCCCACCGCGCTGCCGCCCCGCCACAAACCGACGAGAAAGTCAGGCTTGAAACCGGCCTGATAGATGTCTGCTGCGAGTTGAAACGAGTCGATTAACAGGTCGTTCGCCGCAATGAATTTCTTGTTCATTTCTTGTCTAGGCCACGGCAGATGTGCTGTAGTATCAGTGAACGTAATTATAACGATAAGTTCGAGAATCGGCATGGACAAGACCGTCTTGACGGCGCAGGAACTTCTTGCGGACTCTTTTGATCTCGGTGTCAGAATTCTGGAAAGCGACTTTCGGCCAACGCTCATCATTGCGATATGGCGCGGCGGCACGCCGGTCGGTATGGCGGTTCAGGAGGTGCTGGCTTATTGCGGAATCGATTCCGATCACATCGCAATTCGCACGTCCTCATACGTCGGAGTGGACGAACGCGGGGCCGTGGCCGTGCACGGCCTGAATTACATCATCAAGAAGGTCTGTTACGACGATCGCGTCCTGATCGTCGATGATGTCTTCGATACCGGCCATACGATCAAAGCGGTGATCGACGAGCTGACCAGGCGCGCTCGCGGGAATACCCCCGAAGACATTCGCGTCGCGGTGCCGTGGTACAAGCCTACACGGAACGAGACCGATCTCGTGCCCGACTATTACATCAGGGAAACGGCCGATTGGCTGGTATTTCCTCATGAACTCGATGCACTGTCGCCGGAGGAAATGCAGTCCGCGAGGCCGGAGCTTTACAAGATCATCGGCTCGGTGTCCAGTCCCGCAGCCACTTGATGGACAGGGTCTGCGTCTATTGTGGTTCCAGCGCCGGGAATAGCAAAGTCTACGCGGATGCGGCCAGGGACCTGGCGGACGTCCTCGTGCGTTCCGACATCGGCCTCGTCTACGGCGGATCTTCCAGGGGCATCATGGGAATGCTGGCGGATGCCGTACTGTCCGGCGGCGGCACGGTCGACGGCGTAATTCCAAAGTCGCTGATCGAAAAAGAAATCGCTCATCAGAGTCTGACTGAAATGCATGTGGTCGATTCCATGCATGCGAGAAAATCCATGATGGCGGTGTTGTCAGATGGCTTTGTCGCGATGCCTGGCGGCTTCGGCACGCTCGAAGAGATTGTCGAGATCCTGACCTGGGCGCAACTGCAATTTCATGACAAGCCCTGCGGCCTGTACAACGTGACGGGCTACTTCAACCACTTGTTGTCGTTTCTGGATCACGCAGAGGCAGAAGGCTTTCTGCGACCGGCGCATCG
>JBHIDG010000157.1:0-7274 GCA_046760025.1 Woeseia sp.
CTTAAGTATTGTTATTTATAAAGAAAAAGTGAGCATGGACCACTGTCCATGGCGACTCCATTTCATTCTTGTCAGGCGTTTGATCACGCCGGTCGGATGAAACATACAGCAGCGCCCGCGCCGCTTGTCTGTCCGCGTTAGTCGCCTTCTGCAGCCAGGGCTTCCAGGCGCGCCGCCTCGAATTCGTCCCCCTGATTCCAGGTCGGCATTTCGTCGGCATTGGCGACCGCCAGGCCGATCCAGAATCCCAGTCGTGCGTCGACGACCGCGCCCTCGAAGTTCCAGCTGTCATCATACTCGTCTGACGGTTGATGATAGTTGATTTCGGTGAAATGGTTGATCTGGGCCTTGCCCCAGCCTTCGGGACGATCGACGAAGTCCATGCCGGGGTCCAGGTAAACGGCCGGGACGCCGATCTTGGCGAAACTGAACTGGTCGGATCGATAGAAGTAACCGCGATCCGGAAACTGGTCCGGCTTCACGACTCTGCCCTGCTCGTCAGAGATCGTTCTCACGAGTCGATCGAGCGTCGACTTGCCCAGGCCGACGAAAGTAACGTCATGCGTGTGGCCCCAGATATTGCCGCCGTCATAGTTGATATTGGCGGCAATCTTGCCGCGCGGGAATGTCGGGTTCTCCGCGTAATACCTGGAGCCGAGTAAGTCCTGCTCCTCTGCGCCGACGAGTGCGATGAGAACGGAGCGGCGCGGCGCCTGTGGCAGCGCCTTGAAACCCTGGGCGATCGACATGACCAGGCCGACGCCGGTTGCGTTGTCGTACGCACCATTATAGATGGCATCGCCCTCCTCGTTCGGCTCGCCGACGCCCAAGTGATCGTGGTGTGCCGTGTATATGACGACCTCGTCCTGCAGTTCGGGATCACTGCCCCGGATCAACCCCAGCACGTTTGCCGATCTTGTGCGTTCGATGTCGACGTCCATACGGATCGATGTCGTTATGCCCAGCGGTATCGGCTCGAAATCCCGAGTGTCGGCGGACTCCCGGATCTGATCCAGATTGAGCCCGGCCATCTCGACCAGCCTGCCTGCGGCGTCCTCGACGACCCAGGCCGTAAACTGGCTGCGCGGCTCATCGCCTGCCGGCAGCTCGAACTGCGGTCCGGTCCCCGAAGTCTGCAGGACCTGGAACGGGTATCCTGCCGACGGCGTCGTGTGAATGATGATCGCGCCGACCGCGCCCTGTTCCGCAGCCTTTTGATACTTGTAATCCCAGCGGCCGTACCAGAGCCGTCTTTCGCCCGCGAAGAGATCGGGATCCCAGTCGGGATCGTTGTTCAAGATGAGCAGAACCCTGCCTGTCATGTCGTGACCCTTGTAATCGTCCCAATCGTATTCGGGAGCCTGGATTCCGTAGCCGACGAAGACGACCTCGGCGTCTTGGACCTCGGCATGTACGGCCTGAATGCCGCTGTTGATGATGTAGTCGTCCCATTGGTTCAGGGTCAGCGACTCGTCACCGCGCAGGAACGTCCACTCCCCGGGCTGCTTCGTGTTCACAGAAATCAGATCGAACACCTGTTCCCAGCTGCCGTTTGCTGCGCCCGGTTCCAGAGCCATCGTCTCGAGTTCGGCGGCCAGATATGATCGTGCATCGGCGTCCCCTTTACTGCCGGGGCCGCGACCCTCGTATCTGTCATCGGAAATCTCCTTGACGATCTTCCTGATGTAGTCGCCGGAGATCCGCGCAGCGGCCTCCTGCGCTGCGCCGATTCCGGGTTCCGCTGCGCCGGCCGGCGCGGCAGGCGCTTCGGCCGCTGGTTCGCCGTCACCGCAGCCGGACAGGAACGTGCCAAAGATGAGGCTCAGAAAAGCAATGCAGGTTCGATGTTTCACAGCGATATTTCCCCACCCGATGTCAAAGGCCGGCAACCTTATCACAGGTCTGGCTTTGAATCGGACGGCTAATCGAGAATCTCCGATAGGAAATTCTGCATTGCGTTCCACGATCGCCGGTCCGCGTCGGCGTCATAGACCGTACCGAAGTCCGGGTCGTTCGCCTCCGGGTTGGTGAACGCGTGCATCGTGTTGCCATAACCGTGTATCTGCCAGTCTGCGCCCATGCTCGTGAGTTCTTCAGCGAGCGCCACGACCTGGTCGGGCGTAGCCATGGGATCGTCCCAGCCATGCAGCGCAAGCACCTTGGCCTTGATCTTGTTGCCCGTCGTATTCCCCGGCGAGCCAAACAGCCCATGAAAGCTGATGACACCCTTCAGATCGGCCCCGGTCCTGGCGAGATCCAGGACGCAGAGTCCGCCGAAGCAGAATCCCATCGCCGCGACCTGAGTTGATTCGATCTCGTCTTGATCTTTCAAGACATCGAGCGACAGCCGCAATCGGTTCTGCAGAATTTCCCGGTCATCGAGGAATGGCTGCATGAGCGCACTGTTTTCCTCGGTGCTCGTTCCGAGTACGCCCCTGCCGTACAGATCGAGTGCGAAGCCGGCATAGCCGAGTCTTGCAAGGTCTTGCGCCTTGCCGTTTTCGAAGTCGCCCCGCCCGGCCCAGGCATGGGAAATCATCACGCCGGGTCGCTGTCCTTCGATGGCGTCATCCCAGGCAAGGTATCCCTGAAGTTCCACAGCGCCGTCTCGATAATCGATTGTTTTTGTCCGGATTGTCACGTTGCGCTCCATGAGTTGGTACACCCATGATAGCTCACCGCGTCGCAGTTCTTCCGCGCTTGCATCGTGGCGAATACCCGGCAGCCGACGGGGCTTGCATCGAATGTCTTTCCTGAATTATAGTTAACCTATCGGTTAACTTTTAAACGGCTATGCAACAGACCGACAGCAAGCTCGATCAGGTGTTTTTCGCCCTGTCCGACGGCACCCGGCGCACCATTCTGAGCCGCCTTGTGGAGGGTTCCACGACCATCGGCGAGCTCGCCGAGCCCTTCGAAATTAGTTCTCCTGCTATCTCCAAACACATGAAAATACTAGAAAAAGCAGGCTTGATCGAACGGCGGATCGAGGGACGCCGCCACCATTGCACCCTGGCGACCGAGGCCCTGAAGACAGCCGAGGACTGGATTAACTTCCATCGGGAATTCTGGGAGTGCCGTCTGGATGTCCTGGATGATCTCTTGCGAAATCAGAAATCGTACTAGACAAGGAGTGACTTGATGAAAAAGGGCACCATGCTCGTGTTGACGAGAGTTCTATCGGCTCCCCGCGAAAAGGTATTCGCCGCCTGGACAGAGCCGGCAATGATCAAGCAATGGTTCTGCCCGAGCGAGGGAATGACCGTGCAGGTCGCGGAACTCGATGTGCGCGAAGGCGGTGATTATCGCCTCGTCGTCGAGGACGCCGAGGGAGAGACCTATTCGCCGAGTGGCACCTACGAGGAAGTCGTGCCTGGTGAGCAGCTCATTTTCAGCTGGAAATGGGCGGATTCCGAGCTGATCACTCGGGTAACAATCGACCTGCGCGCCCTGAGTGACAACGAAACCGAACTGACGCTGACGCACGAAGGGTTTCCCGAAACCGAAATACGCGACCGCCATATTCAGGGCTGGGAAGGCTGCCTGGCAAAGTTACAGCAATTGTTCTGATTTTTTGGAGAGGAGGAGCTCAAGAATGAAACTCTATTACAACCCGATATCCAGCTATTCACAGAAAGTGCTGATTGCCTTCAACGAGAAGGGCCTCGAGTTCGAGCCCAACATTGTCAATCTGATGGATCCCGACGGGCGCGCGAAGTACCGGGAGGTTTACCCGCTCGGTAAAGTACCCTGCCTGGTCGTCGACGGCGATCACCTGATCCCCGAATCAAGCATCATCATCGAATATATCGATAGCCTGGCCGGGCCCAGGCTGATTGAGGGTGACGCCGAGGCGACCCGCAAGATTCGTTTCAAGGACCGTATGTTCGACCTGTATCTCAACGATTCGGTCGTAACGCTGCTGTTCCAGGGTATGAAGCCCGAAGAACAACGCGATGCGGAGCGTATCGAGACCGCTCAGTTTCGAATCGACACGATGTACAACTTCATGGAGCACGAGTTCGGCCAACAGTCTTTTGCCAACGGTGAGAAATTCACGATGGCCGATTGTGCGGCCGCGCCAGCGCTTTTCTACGCCGAGCAGGCCGCCCCCTTTTCAGACCACAAGAACATCTCCGCATACTGGGAGCGTCTGAAGGAGCGGCCGTCAATCCAAAGAACGCATGAGGAAGCACGGCCCGTGCTGGAGGCGTTCATGAGCAGGGACGCGGCCTGATTATAATCACCGGGGCAGCCTGCTGCCCCGGTCATTCTTTTCAGTTGCGGGGTTATCGTCGAACGACGATCACCTCGATACGGCCATCCGGGCCGATATACCACGATGCCACCGTGCTCGTGATGCTGACCACCAGCGAGCCAAAGATCGCGGACCAGAATCCCGTGACCGCGAAGTTTTCCAGCATCGCCGCAACCAGGCCGAACATCGCAGCATTGAGCACCAACAGGAACAGGCCAAGTGTCATAATCGTAATCGGCAGCGTCAGAAGGAACGCGACCGGCCGGACGACTCCATTGACCAGTCCCAGTAGGATCGCAGCGAGTATGACGCTGCCCGTGCCGTTGATATCGACGCCGGGAATGATGGCAGAGGCCAGGAGCAGACCCAGAATGGTTATCAGTGTTCTAAGGAAAAAACCGTTCATGCCGCCCTTAATATGGTCCGCTGACCATATTTAAAGGGGCGATCTCATTCCTGTTGATTGTGGTCGGCCAGCCATTCTCGCGCCAGCCGCTTTGCTTCGAAAACCTCGGCGGATCTCATGGCTCTCGCCGAAAGCATGCGATTCTTCCTGCCGTCATCGCTGCCCAGCTTTTCGGCGATGTAAAACCACTTATAAGCTTCCACCCGGTCGAGTACCGCACCGTCACCAACGAAATACATCGCACCGAGATTGTTCTGTGCGATCGGGTTGCCCTGATCGGCGGCGAGGCTGTACCACCTGACCGCCTCGGCATCGTCTTCCCTGATACCTTCTCCGGCGTCATACATGGCACCGAGATTGTTCTGAGCATCGGCATCGCCTTGCCTGGCGGCCCGCTCGTACCAGGCAACTGCCGCCGTATTGTCTTCGATGACACCACTGCCGTTATCGTATAGTAGGGCGATTGCGTACTGGGCCTGCGGCGAACCCTGCTCCGCCGCGAAGCGGTACCATTTCATCGCCTCGGCAAAATCCACTTCGGTGCCCTCGCCGCTTTCAAACATTACGCCCAGGTTGAATTGCGCCTTCGCATGACCCTGCTCGGCCGCCGCGCGATACCAGCGAATAGCCGACTCGTTGTCTTCGCTTACGCCTTCGCCAACGTCGTACATGACCGCGACGTTGAACTGCGCCTTTACGTGACCTGTCTCGGCTGCTCGTTCATACCAATCGATCGCTTTCGCGTTGTCCTCGGGAACCCCGTCCCCCTCGTCATAGATCAGGGCAATTGCGTATTGCGCATCGGGATCGCCCTGTGCCGCCGCCCTGCCGTACCATCTGAGTGCTTCTTCATTGTCTTCGTCTACGCCCTGTCCCGTGTCGTAGTTGTAACCCAGGTTGTATTGCGATGCCGCGTGACCCTGATCGGCGCCCAGTCGGTACCACTTGATGGACTCGCCGTGATCGATTTCGACTCCTTCGCCGATGCTGTACATGAAGCCCAGATTGAACTGCGCCTGCTCGTCTGCCTGTTGGGCAGCCGCGCGATACCACTTGATGGCTTCGCGATTGTCCTCCTCGACCCCTTGGCCATAGTCATAAATCGTCGCCAGACTGAATTGTGCAGCGATGTCACCGCGCTTTGCCGGCTCCAGATACCATCGAACCGCCTTGACCTTGTCGACAGGGACACCGAGGCCCTCGTCATAGATCAGGGCAACGTTGAACATGGCGTTGAGGTCACCGTTTTGGGCCAGCGGGAGCCACTCTTCGAGCGCAGCCGCATAGTCGTCCGCGTTAAAGGCCTCCAGCCCCTTTCCGAAGTCAGCTGCCAATAGCGGGCCCCCGACCGCTGACGACAATACGGCGATCCTGAGCACAGCCGATGCTGCTGACAGACGATAGGTCATCGTTGCGCTTGCCCCAAGCGGGCCGGCGGAGCCGGCGGCTACGAAAACGTATCAATGAGGGTACCGGGCAGGTGCTGCGATTACCTTGACCCAATCGTCATCACGGGGACATTGAAAAATGCGGGGAAAATGGCTGGATTTGGCTTAAATAAAGGGCCGGGGGCATGAAAAAGCCCCCGGCCCCGATAGAGCAATCAACAAATCTGTGAACTACGGCATCCGCAGCAGAATGTCCCACATGCCTGGACGCTTGAATTGCAGCTTCATTATTTTCGCGCTGCTTGAGCAGATTTGGCAGTCAGGGGGCGATTCGCTTTATCTGAATCCGGGCAACAGGCCGCTGATTCCTGCACCTGCGACCACCGAAGCCAGCGCCGCGATATCGAGCCCCGGCAGCGGGGGATCGCCGATTCCAAACCGGGCAAGCAGGGCAACACCAAGGCAGATCAGGACAGCGCCGCCGACCTGCCTCGCTGCTGCCGGCGCGCCGGCACCGGGCGGCCGCGAACGTCTTTCAAATGTTGCCAGCACAAGCGTTGTGGGCAGCAATACCGAATAGAGAACGGCTATCCATATCGGACGCGTGAGCCACCACTCGGTGATGCCGGGCTCGAACCCCAGCCCCACACCGCCGGCCAGGTACGACAGCGAGACGGCGATCACCATGACGGTCAGGTGCCATAGGTAGAGCGTCATAATCATGCTGTTGATCAGCACCGTCGCGGCCCAGACGCGAAGCCCCGACAGGATACGTCGCATCGGTTTCTCAATGGCAAGAAACAGTCCGAACTGACAGATACCGAGCGCCAGTAATGTTATCTTGGGCGGCAATGAATTACTGATTTCCTCGCCCGGCGATCCCGCCATCGCGACGGGATATGGTCCTTCGATTACCAGCAACAGCAGCACCAACAGTGCAAACGCCGAGTAAACGAGGAGTCGCCCTGCACTGCCGGCTCGGCCGTCACGCCATGCGTAACCGAGATGGTGAACCGCGAGCCAGATCCAGAAGTAGTTGCTCCAGCCCGTCCAACGAATGTCTGCCGCAAAAAAGGCGATATCGACAAGTGCACCGATGAGGGCGATCGCCCAAAACGATGCGAAACCCCATCGGCGCCAGGCGGCATAGCTCGCCGGGGCGAGCACGACCACCATGATGTAGATTGCGAGGAACCAGATCGGGATCAGGGCGGCGCGGGAC
>JBHIDG010000158.1:0-7245 GCA_046760025.1 Woeseia sp.
CGCCCGAGACCCCCACGGTGCCCCCGGAGACGGCGATCGACGCGGCCAGCGCCCTTACCGCCGAAAAAGCGCTGTGGCGTCCGGCGATGTTGCCGAGCAGAACCAGGCTGTTGCCGGCTTCTTTCAGGATGGCCGCGATATTTTTCTGCTGATCGTCGGCTTTGACGCCCTGGCATAATCTTGTGACCGCAGGTGCGAGCTTTTTGCCGGACGCCGCGGCCACTGCAATGCCGGCGAGCTGCTCCACCAGGCCCTTGCCTGCGAGGTATTCTGTTATATCGAAGTGGTAGTCGTAGACGGCGCCGTTGGCGAACGCGACTTTCGCGCCAGCGAGCGCGGCCTTGCGCAGCCGGTGGCCGAGAATCGGCGCTTCCTTGCGAATATTCGAGCCCGCTATCAGCAACGCCTCACAATTCTCGATGTCGGCTATGTTGCAGCCAATCCATGCAAACCGGGCATCCTCGTCCTGGTCGGAAAAATCCCTGCGCCGCAACCGATGATCGATGTTCGCCGTACCGAGGTGGTCGGCAATTCTTGCCAGCAAATGGGCTTCTTCGATCGTTATGCTCGGTGATGCGAGGATGCCGACATTGTTGCCATTACAGTCCTGCAGCGTTTCGGCGAGTGTCTCGAGGGCGTCTTCCCAGCTGATGTCGAACCACTGATCGTCTTCCTTGACGCGCGGTGTGAGCAACCGGTCATCGCTGTACATGCCCTCGTAACCGTATCGATCGCGGTCGGATAACCAGGTCTCGTTGATCGCATCGTTGGTCCGCGGGACGACTCGCTTGACGGTGCCACGCAGGACATGCGCGAACATATTCGATCCGACACAGTCATGCGGAGATACGAGCGGGTGCTGCACCATTTCCCAGGCCCTTGCGCTGTAACGATACGGCTTGTTGTTCAGGGCCCCGACCGGGCAGAGATCGATGATGTTCCCCGATAGCTCGTGGTCGATGGCCTTCTCGATGTAGGTGCTGATTTTCATGTCCTCGGCGCGCCCGATCGTGCCGAGTTCCGGGATTCCTGCAATTTCCTCGCCGAAGCGGACGCATCGGGTGCAATGTATGCAGCGCGTCATGTCGGTGGATACCAGCGGCCCGAGGTCCATGTCCTTGACAACGCGTTTCCTTTCCGTGTACCGCGATACGTCGCGGCCGAATCCCATCGCCAGGTCCTGCAGCTCGCATTCGCCACCCTGGTCGCAGATCGGACAATCCAGCGGATGGTTGATCAGGAGAAACTCCATGGTCGCCTTTTGAGCGGATATCGCTTTCGGCGACCTGGTGAAGACCTTCATGCCGTCGCCGATCGGCGTGGCACAGGCAGGCAGGGGTTTCAGCGATTTCTCCACTTCCACGAGGCACATGCGGCAGTTCGCGGCGACGCTCAGCTTATCGTGATAGCAGAACCTGGGAATGTAGGCGCCGACTCCATCAGTGACCTCCATGATCATCTGGCCTTTTCTGCCCTCGACCGGTTCCCCGTCAACCTCGAATCTTACGATGTCGTCAGTCACGTCAGGCTGCAACCCCGTCGACTTCGTTCACGATACCCCGGCCCCCGTTTCGCACCATGTACTCGAACTCGTGAAAAAAGTGTTGCAAAAAGCTTTGTACCGGCCAGGCCGCGGCATCGCCCAAAGCGCAAATCGTGTGACCCTCGATCTTGTTGGCGACGTCCAGCAGCTTGTCGAGGTCGTCGGCTCGTCCATCGCCGGCGATGATTCTGCTCAGCATCCGGTAAAGCCATCCCGTTCCTTCGCGACAGGGCGTGCACTGCCCGCAGGATTCCGCCATATAGAAGCGTGCGATTCGTCGCAGCACACTGACCATGCAGGTTGTCTCGTCCATAACGATCACCGCGCCGGTGCCGAACGACGAACCCGCATTTTGCAGCGCCACGTAATCCATCGTGCAATCCATGATGATGTCTGCCGGCAGCACCTTGACCGACGACCCGCCGGGAATGACCGCTTTCAGTTTGCGCCCCCCGCGTACGCCTCCGCACAGTTCGAGCAGGTCCCCGAACGGTATACCCATCGGCAACTCGTGGTTACCCGACTTCTCGACATGACCCGATACGGAGAACTCCGCCGTACCACCGGAACCCTCCGGCCCGAGTCCGGCAAACCAGGCCGCGCCGTTTCTGATGATCGCAGGCACGCTGGCCAGGCTTTGGGTGTTGTTAATCGTCGTGGGCTTGCCATAGAGCCCGTAGCTCGCCGGAAACGGCGGCTTGAAGCGCGGCATGCCCTGCTTGCCTTCGAGGGATTCGATCAGCGCCGTTTCTTCGCCGCAAATGTATGCGCCGGCGCCGACAAAGGTATGCAGATCAAAATCGATTCCGGATTTCTGAATGTTTCTGCCGAGCAGGCCGGCGGTATACGCTTCGGCGACGGCCGCCTCGAATCGCGGCACCGGCTCATCGATGAACTCGCCCCGGATGTAGTTGTAGCCGACCGTCGCTCCCATCGCATATCCCGCGATAGCCATGCCCTCGATCAGGCAGTGCGGGTTGTAGCGCAGTATTTCCCGATCGTGACAGGTGCCCGGCTCGCTCTCGTCCGAGTTGCAGACAAGATATTTCTGACCGGAATAGTTCTGTGGCATGAAGCTCCACTTGAGCCCGGTCGGGAATCCGGCACCGCCGCGGCCCTTGAGTCCCGATGCCTTGACTTCATCGATCACCCGCTCCGGCGTGATCCTGCCGGCAAGTATGTCGCGCCACGCCTTGTACCCCTCGAGCGTCTCGTAGGTATCGAGGGACCACGAGTCCTGCTGGCCGAAAGTATTAAAACAAACGAGGTTCTGTTTCATCACTCCAGCGCATCCAGGATTCCATCCACCTTCTCTATAGTAAGATTCTCGTGGTACTTGTGATCAACCATCATCATCGGAGCGCCACAGCATGCGGCGAGACATTCTTCTTCCCGCTTCAGATAAATGCGCCCGTCTTTCGTGCTCTCGCCGAGCCTGGTGCCGAGCTTTGATTCGACGTACTTGACGATGTCATCCGCACCGCAGAGCATGCACGAGATATTTGTGCATATCGAGACCTTGTGCCGCCCTACCGGCCTGGTCTCAAACATCGAATAAAACGTACCGACCTCATAGACCTGAATCACGGGCAGATCCAGGTAGTCGGCGACGGCATCCATGAGTTCATCCGTAAGGTAGCCGCCGTTATCATGTTGCACGGCGTGCAGAGCACCGATGATGGCGGAACGTTGCCGGCCCTCCGGAAATTTTGTAGTCCAGCAGTCTATCTCTTCCCGCACATGCTCTGACAGCAGTCGGCTCATCGGTCGATCTCTCCGAAAACGATGTCCTGAGTGCCGATAACAGCAACCACGTCCGCAAGCATGTGTCCTTTCACCATTTCCGACATGGCTCCCAGATGGGCGAAACCGGCGGAGCGTACCTTGACCCGATACGGCTTGTTAGCCCCGTCGGAAATCATGTAGACGCCGAACTCACCCTTGGGGTGTTCGATCGCCGCGTAGGCCTCCCCGGCCGGCACGCAGTATCCTTCGGTGAACAACTTGAAATGGTGAATGAGCGATTCCATATCGTCTTTCATCTCGACCCGCGTCGGCGCAACGATTTTGCGATCGTCGAGCATGACCGGCCCGGGGTTCTCTCGTAACCAGTCGACGCATTGCTTGATGATTCTGTTCGACTGTCGCATCTCTTCGACACGAACGAGATAGCGGTCATAACAGTCGCCGTTCGTGCCGACCGGGATGTCGAAGTCGAGCTGGTCATACACTTCGTACGGTTGTTTTTTGCGCAGATCCCACTCGATGCCGGAGCCGCGCAACATCGGACCCGTAAACCCGAGTTGCAATGCCCGTTCCGGAGGCACGACTCCTATGTTGACCGTACGCTGTTTCCAGATTCGGTTGTCCGTGAGCAGGGTCTCGTATTGATCGATGCAACCCGGAAATTTTTCGGTGAATGCCTCGATAAAATCCAGCAGCGTCCCCTCGCGAATGGCATTGAGCTTTGCGACTGCTTTCTTGCTGCGCCATTTCGAGGCCTGGTATTTCGGCATGGATTCCGGCAGATCCCGGTAAACGCCGCCGGGCCGATAGTAGGTCGCATGCATGCGCGTTCCGGAGACGGCTTCATAGCAATCCAACAGGTCTTCCCGTTCACGGAAGGCATACAGGAATACCGTCATGGCACCGATATCGAGCCCGTGTGCACCGACCCAAAACAGGTGGTTCAAGACGCGAGTGATCTCGTCGAACAGGACCCGGATGTACTGCGCCCGGATCGGTGGTGTGATGCCGAGCAACTTTTCGAGCGCCAGAACGTAGCCGTGCTCGTTGCATATCATCGACACATAGTCGAGCCTGTCCATGTAGCCGATGGTCTGGTTGTAAGGCTTGGATTCCGCCAGTTTCTCGGTAGCACGGTGCAGCAGGCCGACGTGCGGATCGGCCTTCTGGATGACTTCGCCATCCATCTCGAGGACCAGTCGCAAAACGCCGTGAGCCGCGGGGTGCTGTGGCCCGAAGTTCATCGTGAAGTTCTGGATCTCAGGCATCGCTTTGTCCGTCCTTGAGATCTGCGGAATAGCGACTGTCATCCCGGATAACTTTCGGCACGAGCGTCCTCGGTTCTATGGTGACGGGCTGGTATGCGACGCGACCCTTGTCCGGGTCGTATTTGACCTCGACGTTTCCTGTCAACGGGAAATCCTTCCGGAACGGATGACCGATAAAGCCGTAGTCGGTCAGGATGCGCCGCAGGTCCGGGTGCCCCTCGAAAAGCACTCCAAACAGGTCGAAAGTCTCTCGTTCGTACCAGTTCGCGGAATTCCAGATATCGACGACCGACCTTACGATCGGCGGATTGGAGTCACCCGTGAAAAGGCGCAGGCGCAGCCGGGCGTTATTCTTGATGGACAGCAAGTGGTAGACGACTGCAAATCTTTCGGGGTCGAAGGAATCGGTCTCATCGAGGATCACCGGCCTGCGCTCAACGCCGCGGCTAAAGCCGCTTCCGGTTGCACTAAAGGTCGTCCATTCATCGCTTCCATGGGTGAGGTAGTCGACACCACAGATATCAATGAGCATGTCGAATTGCAGACCGGAGTCATCGCGCAAGGCTTTCGCGATCTCGAGAAGGTCATCCTTATCGAGTTGGTACGTCAGCTCGCCACAAATCGACTCGATTCTCTCGAGCTTCTCGCCGAACCGCGCGTCGATACGAGCGGCTAATGTCTCGTAAGTGTCGCTCATTATTCTGATGTCTACCTGGCTATCGTGCTCGTACGTCGAATCTTCTTTTGTAACTGCAACAAGCCATAGACGAGGGCCTCCGCAGTCGGTGGACAGCCAGGCACGTAAACGTCCACCGGCACGATACGGTCACAGCCACGGACCACGGAGTAGGCGTAGTGATAATAACCGCCGCCATTCGCGCACGATCCCATCGACACGACCCAACGGGGCTCGGGCATCTGGTCATATACTTTTCTTAATGCCGGCGCCATCTTGTTGCAGAGTGTGCCAGCGACGATCATCACGTCCGACTGGCGGGGGCTCGGCCGGAAGATGATGCCGAATCTGTCGAGATCGTATCGCGCGGCACCGGCATGCATCATCTCGACGGCGCAACAGGCCAAACCGAAAGTCATCGGCCACATCGATCCGGTGCGCGCCCAGTTCATCACCGTGTCGACGCCGGTGACGAGGAAACCCTTTTTCTGCAGGCTCTCACCGGCCGCCGGGGGCGCTTCGGCCGCGTTACTCAATCCCACTCCATTCCCCCCTTGCGCCACTCGTAGATAAACCCGATGGCAAGCACACTCAGGAAGATGCCCATCGCAATCAACCCGAAGCCACCGACGGCATCCAGCGACACGGCCCAGGGAAACATAAACGCGATCTCGAGATCGAAAATGATGAACAGAATTGCGACGAGGTAGTACCGCACGTCGAATTTCATGCGCGAATCCTCGAATGCTTCGAATCCGCACTCGTAGGGAGACAGCTTTTCTTCGTCTTTCCCGCCGCTGCCCAGCAGGAAGCCCAGCATCAGGAGCACCATGCCGATTCCGGCGGCTACCGCCAAAAATATCAGTATGGGCAGGTACTCTTTAAGCATTTATTTTGGACTGAAATGCCAACTAAGTGCGACAGAAACTAATTGTATCAGTCAGGCTCACCGGGTTAACAGCCTTTTACCCGCGGAACCTAAGTCACCGTCCCGTATGGCCGCGAAGCCGAATTTGCGGCTCATCGGGGACGGTGAGATAGGTTCATTGAATGGTGCTCTGGGCGAGACTCGAACTCGCACGGCTTGCGCCACTGCCCCCTCAAGACAGCGTGTCTACCAATTCCACCACCAGAGCGTGTGGCAAAGCTTATTCCAAATCGATTCTCTATTGCTCGTCGGGTTGGAGCGGCGGCAGATCATCCTTATCCTCGTCTGCCGCTGATTCCGGCTCCGGCAGGTCCGGAAGTTCTCCGACGTCCGACGACTCATCGGTTCCGGTCAATTCGGACGCCTGCTCGGCCTCTATCGGCGCCGCGTCCTCCAGAAGGCTTTCCGGCCCCGTCGAGCGCTGGCTGCTTATATAGGCCAGCGTCAGGCTGCTGGCAAAGAACAACACTGCGAGAATTGCGGTCACCCTCGAGAAGAAGCTCGATGAGCCGCGGGCGCCAAACACGGTTCCGGATGCGCCGGCGCCGAAAGCGGCGCCGGCGTCCGCGCCCTTGCCGCGCTGCAAGAGTACGAATGCGATTATGAGCACTGCTATTACCGTGTGGCCTATGACTATAATTGGTTGAATCTTATCCATCACTACCTCAAACGAGCGACGCAGCCGCCTCGGCGATCGCCACAAATTCGGCCGCCTTCAACGAAGCGCCACCGATCAGTCCGCCGTCGATATCGGACATTGAAAACAGGCCGGCCGCATTGTCCGAGTTTACGCTGCCGCCATACAGTATCTGAACGGCCGAAGCCAGGACCGCGCTCCCGGTTGATATCTCGGCACGAATATGCGCGTGCACATCCTGGGCCTGCTCGGGGCTGGCGGTCCGCCCCGTGCCAATGGCCCAGACCGGCTCATACGCAATGACCGCGTTCCCGAAAGACTCGACCCCTGCCGCATCCAAAACGGCATGCAACTGTTGGTCGACGACCGCCTCGGTGTGACCGGCCTCGCGCTCTTCCAGCGTCTCGCCGACGCAGAGGATCGGCTTCACACCCTCCGACAGCGCAG
>JBHIDG010000159.1:0-7238 GCA_046760025.1 Woeseia sp.
ATGAGGTAATCACGGGGTTCGGGCGGCTCGGCGAGTGGTTCGGCGCCGACTATTTTCAGGTCGATCCGGATCTGATGCCGTTCGCGAAGGGCGTGACATCCGGGTACCTGCCGCTCGGTGGCGTGATGGTCGGAGACCGGGTCGCCGATGTACTGGTGGAGAAAGGCGGCGAGTTTTTCCATGGCTACACCTATTCCGGTCACCCGGCGGCCTGTGCCGTGGCGATCGAGAACATCCGCATACTGCAACGGGAAGGCCTGCCGGACCGCGTGAAAAACGACATCGGTCCGTACCTGCAGGAGCGCTGGCGCGAGCTCGGCGATCATCCCCTGGTCGGCGAGACGCGTATGATCGGCCTGATGGGCGCACTGGAAATTGTCGCAGACAAGGAGACACTGGAGCGCTTCGATGAAGATGAACGTGTCGGAATGATCTGTCGCGACTTGCTGGTCGGCAATGGCCTTGTCATGCGGGCGGTTGGCGATACGATCGTCGCCGCACCGCCACTCATACTGACTCGCGAGCAGGCAGACGAACTTGTCGAGAAGGCCTGGAAGTGCCTCGACCTGACGCAGGCGGCGTTGTAATTCCGGACGGGATGCAGACATGACCGAAAAGACAGCCGGCGATCACGCCATTCTCCGGGACAGTCTGTACGGTACGACCAGCGAGCCGACCTATGCCGGTGCCGCCTCGTTCATGCGCCGCAAATATACGCGCGATCTGAACGGCGTCGACCTGGCAGTGACCGGTGTGCCACTGGATACGGCAACGACGAATCGCCCGGGCGCGCGCCTCGGTCCGCGTGCAATACGCGCCGCATCGACTATCCTGGCCTGGGAAAGGCCATACGGCATGGAGTTCGATCCCTTCGACAGGCTGGCCGTGATCGACTACGGCGATTGCTTTTTCGATTTCGGTCGACCCGAGTCCATCCCGTCGACAATCGAGGAACACGCCTTCAGGATAATCGACAGGGGCCCGGGACTGCTGACACTCGGTGGCGACCACTTCATTGCGTATCCGTTGATCAAAGCACATGTACGCAAGCACGGGGGACCGCTGTCGTTGCTGCACTTCGATGCGCACAGCGATACCTGGGAAGACGAAGACGGGCGCGTCGATCACGGGACGATGTTCTATCACGCCGCCAAGGAGGGAATTATCGATCCGGTTGGTTCCGTGCAGATCGGACTGCGAACGCGCAACAAGGACACACACGGCTTTAATGTCCTCGACGGACCCTGGGTTCACGAGAACGGAATCGACGCGGTCATATCCGAGACGCGCCGCATACTCGGCGACCAGCCGGTCTACATGACTTTCGATATCGATTGCCTGGACCCGTCATGCGCGCCCGGCACGGGAACGCCGGTCTGCGGTGGACTGACTACCTACCAGGCGATGTCGATCATCCGCGGTATGATGGGAGTCAACCTGGTCGGAATGGACGTCGTCGAAGTGGCGCCGGCTTACGACGTCGGTGAGATAACGGCACTCGCCGGCGCTCACCTGGCGATGGAGATGATCTGCGTCTACTCGAGTCGATCCTAGAACTTGTCTAAGTTCGGGAGCCCATGAATTGCGGCAGAAAAATCCGCCGAGTACCATCGGCGACGGTAACGATGCAATGCTGGAAGCGCCGACGGCAGGTGTGGTACGAGGGAAACCGACCGGGCAAGACAATCCACCGAGCACCCGAACGTACAATCCAAAAAATGCAATTCCGTGTATCACGATCTGCACTGCAGCGCGACTCCGCGAAATCGGAAGTAGCGGCCCGATCAAGGCCATTGTCCGTCCTGTGACCGGTCGGATCCATCAGACGCGTGCTGAGGCCGGACTGCTGGCGGACTGCATTAACTGCCTGCTTCGGAGCCAATAGTGGCTGACTCGCAAAGATGGAAGGCGGATAGTTACTCAATTATGGTCCGGAAAAATATTCGTAAACAGATCGCACGTGTCCTTGGCGGGCGCCAAAGGCCGTCGGCCGACTCGCGAATGGTGCGCTTGACTCCGGAGCGGCCTGAGTCTGGGCGAATGCTGATGTCATATGCAACACAGGTGTACAGGGCGTTGCTGCAGGGCAACGGAATTGATCGGTCTCACGTATCAGCTTGGCAGAATTTCGATATCGCCAGAACGTTTCTCGATCTCGGATTTCAGGTCGATGTCATCCACTTCGAGGATTATCAGACTGTGCCGGAGAGGTGTTACGACGTCGTCGTCGATATTGTGTCGAACCTAGGCCGGCTTGCAGATCATCTGGATGGCGATGCGGTCAAGATACTGTTTCCGATGTTTGCCCACTGGACTGTCCACAATTCAAGAAGTTATGCACGACACGCCGCCCTGGCCCGCCGCCGCGGAGTATCGATTATGCTGTTGCGCATACTTACGCCGAACGACTCTGTCGAGCGCGCAGATCATATTCTTTGCACGGGCGGGATATTCAACCAAGATACTTATTCGTATTCAGACACGCCGGTTACAGCAATTTCGGCGAATACGCCTACCGCAATCGACGAATATCTTGACAGGGACATTCAACGGCGCCGGCACCACTGTGTTTGGATTGGAGGGAGCAGTGCCATACACAAAGGGCTGGATCTCGTGCTGGAGGCCTTTGCCAGCCTACCGGAGTTTCATCTGACGGTCATTGGCAAGGTTCCGGACGAGCGTCGCTTTACAGCGGTGTACAGAAACGAACTATTTGAACTACCCAACATCGAAACCGTTGGCTGGATGGACACCTTATCGCCGGCATTCCGCAAGATTGCCTCCGAATCGATAGCAATTGTCGTCCCGTCAGCATCCGAAGCGAGCTGCGGCAGTGTCATTGCAGGAATGATGAACGGCCTCATCCCTATCACAACTGAAAGTACTGACATTGACACTTCTGGTATCGGCTTCTCTATAGAGGAGGATACTGTGGAAGCAGTACGCAATGCCGTTTTACATCTCGCCGACCAGACTAATAAATCTCTTGCCGATCTGAGCCGCAGTGCTTGGGAAGCTGTCCAATTGCGATATGGCCGCCAAAAATTTCTGAAATCCTTGCGGGCAGCGCTATGCGATATTCTGTATCTAGAACCTGCTCGGGTTTGGCAAAATGAGAACGAATCTCCAAGAATTCCGAAAATCGAATTGGTCTGAATTTGGCAGATTCTAGAAACTCGGCGGCGTGCAGGCGCTGACGAGCACGCAGTCCTCGCTGCCGATGTTGCGGAAACGGTGCGGCAGGCGGCTGTTGAAGCGGTATGCGTCTCCGGACGACAAGCTCCGTACCCGATCGGCTACGGTGACTTCGAGACGGCCGCTCAGGATGATTCCGCCTTCCTCGGCTTCGTGACTCAACATGGATTGTCCCGTGTCGGCGCCGGGCCGGTAGCGTTCATGAAGTATCTGCAAATTGCTCTCGGAGAGATCGGTGCCGACCTGGCGATAGGAAATCGGTCCACTGCCGATCTCGCTCAATTCGCCTTTGGCGAAAAAGTATTGCTCCGGCTGCCTGGTATCGCTCGCAAAAAATTCGGCGAATGACACGCCCATCGAATCGAGAATGCGTTTCAGTAGGCCCATCGACGGGTCCGTCCGTCCGTTCTCGATCAAAGAGACCGTGGCATTCGAGACCCCGGCGTGTCGTGCCAGGCGGCGCTGCGACAATCCCTGCCGGGTCCGCAGCGCTTTCAGGCGCAGGCCGATATTGTCCATTTCATCTGTCCTTGCGTTGAATTGTTAAGTATTCTCAACAGAAGCGCTCAGTATTGTAATAAATTCAGTATATTACTGTCCAGCATTTAAATATTGTTAACCTTATCGGCGGCGGGTAAGCTGGGCAGTGATGACAATGCCAGTCAAACACCCTGCGTCGTATTACGCCGCGACGGCCAACTGGACAACGGATTATCCGGTGCTCGAGGGCGAGCACCGTTGCGATGTCGCGATCGTGGGCGCCGGCTTTACAGGCCTGTCGACGGCTCTGTTTCTTGCGGAATGGGGTTACGACGTTGCGCTGATCGAGGCCAACCGCGTTGGCTGGGGCGCTTCGGGCAGGAACGGCGGTCAGCTGATCGATGGTTTTGTCGACGTCGAGAAGATCGAAAAGCGACTGGGCAGCGAGGCCGGGGATATCGCCTATCAGGTCGGCGTGGAGTGCCGTGACATCGTATTACAGGCAATCGAGAAGTACTCAATCAACTGCGACCTCAAATTCGGTTTCCTGGACCTGGCATTACAGGAAAAGGACATGGAGGATTTCCGCTCGGAAATCGAACGCAAACGGGAGCGAAATTATCCGCACCAGATGGAACTCGTCGCCAGGGAAGACATGCGTTCGGTCATCGGTTCGGATATTTATGTCGGTGGCCTTATCAATCGCGGCAACGGACACCTGCATCCTCTCAACCTCTGTATCGGTGAAGCCCGGGCAGCCGAGCAAAACGGGGCGAGGATCTTTGAACAGTCGCCCGTCACCAGAGTTCACCACGGAGCCAGCCCGCGGATCGAATCCATGCATGGTGTCCTTCATGCAAACAAGGTCGTGCTCGCAGGTAACGCCTATCTGGGCAAGGCCGAACCGAGACTATTCGGTACGGTCATTCCGGCCGGCAGCTATATCATTGCAACCGAGCCGCTGTCGCCGGACCTCGCGGACGAGTTGCTGCCACAGGACATGGCAAGCTGCGATCAGCGAATCGGGCTCAACTATTTCCGGCTGGCCGCCGACAAGCGACTCCTGTTCGGCGGCCTGTGCAATTACTCGGGCAGGGACCCGAAGGACATTACCGCGACCCTGCGCCCGAAAATGCTCAGAGTTTTTCCACAGCTCGAGGACACGCGCATCGATTACGAATGGGGCGGTGATATCGCGATCAGCATAAACCGAATTCCGCAACTGGGGCGCATCGATGGAAATACCTATTTCGCACATGGCTATTCCGGCCATGGCGTCGCGCCCACCCATATCGCCGGCCGGATGGTGGCCGATGTGATCGCCGGCGACGGCGCGAGATTCGAGGTGTTCGAGCGCGTGCGCCATTTGAAGTTGCCGGGGGGCCGGTGGTTCGCCAATCCGGCGCTGGCGCTCGGCATGATGTATTACCGTTTGAAAGAAGTATTGGAGTAAACAGATGAGCGACGGTACGGCAAGAAAACTGGACTTCGATCTGCCTGATCTTCAGGCGTACTGGATGCCGTTTACAGGCAATCGGTATTTCAAGAAACACCCGCGAGTCATCGCCCGGGCGCAAGGCATGTATTGCTGGACGCATGACGGCAAACAATTGATAGACGCCGCCTCCGGCCTGTGGTGCTGCAATGCCGGCCACTGTCACCCGAAGATCGTGGCTGCGATTCAAAGCCAGGCCGAAACGCTTGATTATGCGACCGCTTTTCAGCTCGGCCATCCCGGAGTCTTCGAGCTGGCGAACAAACTGACCGGCATCGCGCCCGAGGGCTTCGATTTTGCGTTTTTCGTCAATTCGGGATCGGAGGCGGTCGACACGGCGCTCAAAATGGCGCTCGCCTATCACAGGATCCGCGGCGACGGTGCGAGAACGCGCCTGATCGGGCGGGAGCGCGGTTATCACGGTGTCGGCTTCGGCGGCATTTCGGTCGGAGGCATTTCACCGAATCGCAAGATGTTCGGTGCGATGTTGCCTGGCGTCGACCACCTGCCGCACACCCACAACATCGAGAAAAACGCTTACTCACGGGGCATCCCCAGGTGGGGCGCCCACCTTGCCGACGAGCTGGAGAACATCGTGGCGCTTCACGATGCGTCGACTATCGCCGCGGTTATCGTCGAGCCGATTGCCGGCTCGGCGGGTGTCTTCATACCACCGGAGGGTTATCTGCAGCGGCTGAGGGATATCTGCGACAAACACGGGATTCTTCTCATCTTCGACGAAGTGATCTGCGCATTCGGCCGTACAGGCGACAGTTTTGCCGCTACCCGGATGAACGTTTCGCCGGATCTCATCACGACGGCCAAGGGCCTGACCAGCGGTACCGTTCCCATGGGCGCGGTCCTGGCGACGGCGGGCATCTATGACACATTTATGACCGGGCCCGAAGGGGCGATCGAGTTTTTCCACGGCTATACTTATTCCGGACACCCGCTGGCCGCCGCCGCCGGGTGCGCCACGCTGGACGTCTACGAGGAGGAAGGCCTGTTCGAACGTGCGCGATCGCTGGAAGCGTATTTCGAAGACGCACTTCACAGTTTGAAGGGCGAGCCCAATGTCATCGACGTACGCAACTTCGGTCTGGTTGGCGCGATAGAACTCGAACCGATCGAGGGACAGCCGACAGCAAGGGCGATGGCCATGTTCGGCCACTGCTTTGACAACGGCGCGATCATACGGACCACGGGCGATACGCTTGCGTTCTCACCGCCGCTGATCATAGAAAAGGGTCAGATCGATCAGGTGTTCGATATCGTGCGCAAGGGACTGAGCGCGATCTGACGTTAGAGAGGAATGCGACTATGGCCGAGAAAGCGGCAGCACTTGATGCAATGAGAAAGATTCCGCACTGGATCGACGGCAAGGTCTTTGAATCGGCCTCGGACCGCTACGGTGAGGTATTCGATTCTGCGACCGGCGACCTATGCGCCGAAGTCGTAATGGCCACCGAGTCCGATGTCGATGTAGCGGTACGGTCCGCGCAGGAGGCCTTTGTGAGCTGGTCGCGTACGCCGGTCTTAAAGCGCGCCCGGGTGATGTTCCGCTTCAAGGAACTGATCGAAAGAGACCGCAAGGACATCGCAGCACTGATCACACAGGAACACGGCAAGGTATTGCATGACGCGGACGGCTCCATCCAGCGCGGACTCGAAGTCGTCGAATTCGCCTGCGGGATCCCGCATCTGATCAAGGGCGAATACTCGGACCAGGTAGGCACGGGGGTCGATACCTTTTCGATTCGCCAGCCGATGGGCGTCTGTGCCGGCATTACGCCGTTCAATTTTCCAGCAATGGTTCCGCTCTGGATGTTTCCCGTCGCTATTGCGTGCGGCAATACCTTCGTCCTGAAACCCTCGGAGAAGGATCCGGGTTGCTCATTGAAATGGGCGGAACTCATGCAGGAAGCGGGGCTGCCGGCCGGCGTATTGAACGTCGTTCAGGGCGATCACATCGCGGTCAATGCGCTGCTGACGGATCCGCGCATCGCTGCGGTGAGCTTCGTCGGCTCGACCGCGGTTGCCGAGCACGTGTACAGGACGGCTTCCACGC